>DATBHQ010000192.1:0-24784 GCA_036557385.1 Solirubrobacterales bacterium
GCCGAGCGCGACGACGAGGAGGCGGCCGCCCTGATGCTGCGGCACGGCATCTCGGATGAGGTGGTTCGCGCGCTGCGCCAGGTGACGGGCAGCTTCCGCGCCTGGGGATCGAAGGCTCACGTGACGCGGCCGCTCCAGGACGGTGAGCTTCTCGAGCTGCGCGACCGGAGCCTGGAGGTGCAGCACCGCCCCGGTCACAGCCCCTCGGACACCGTGTTCTGGGATGCCGACCGCAGGATCCTGATCGCCGCCGATCATCTGATCAAGCACATCTCCTCCAACCCTCTGATCTCCCGCCCGCTGGACGGATCCTCGGAGCGCACCCAGGCGCTCGTCGTCTATCTCCAGTCGCTGAAGAGGACCCGCGAGCTCCCCGTCGAGCTCGTCCTGGCCGGACACGGCGAGCCGATCACCGACCACGTCGCGCTGATCGACGAGCGCTTCGCGCTCCACCAGCGCCGGGCCGAGAAGCTCTACAAGCTGATCCTGGAGGGTCCGCGGACTGGACACGAGCTGGCCCAGGCGCTCTGGGGCGACGTCGCCGTGACCCAGGCCTTCCTCACCCTCTCCGAGGTGATCGGCCACGTGGATCTGCTCGTCAACGCCGGTCACGTGCGCGAGATCGAGGACGGCGAGGTGCTGCGCTACGAGGCCGCGTCGGACACCCCGGCGGACGAGCTGGGGGACCTGATTCCGGGCGGTAACCCGGCGCGGGCCGAGGGTTAGGAGAAGGGCGTGCCGACGATCGCCCCTGCCCAGAGAGAGCCGCAGCCCGCCGCGCAGGCGGTGCCGCTCGAGCCGGACGCCGACAGGAAGCGGATGCTGATCATCGTCAACCCGTACGCGACGACGGTCTCCGATCGGCTCAAGAACCTGGTCGTCTACGCGCTCCAGGCCCGCTACGAGGTCGAGGCCGTGGACACCGAGGCCGCCGAGCACGCGATCGAGATCGGCCGCGAGGCGCGCACGGGCGGCTACGACATCGTCGTCGCCTTCGGCGGTGACGGCACCCTGAACGAGGTCGCCAACGGGCTGGCCGGCACGGACGTCCCGGTCTCAGTGCTGCCCGGCGGCTCGACCAACGTCGTCGCCCGCACCCTCGGCATCCCGAACGACGTGGTCGACGCCACCGAGCACCTGATCGGCCTCGCAGATGACTTCCGCCCGCGCAAGATCGACCTCGGCCGCTGCAACGGGCGCCGCTTCGTCTTCGCCTGCGGCGTGGGCCTCGACGCCACGGTCGTGAAGCGGGTCGATGCCCATCCGCGGCTCAAGGCCCGCGCCCGGCAGTGGTACTACACCTGGGCCGCGGTCTCGGGCTTCTATCGGCAGTACCTGCGCGATCCGGTGCGCTTCGAGTTGGAGGTTCGGGGTGAGGTGCTCGAGGGCGTCACGGCGATCGCCCAGAACTCCGATCCCTTCACGTACTTCTCCAACATCCCGATCCGGATCTGCGAGGACATCGGGCTCGATGACGGGACGATCTCCATGGCCCTCCTCCGCCGCGCCAAGCAGCGCGACATGCTGCCGATCGCGGCGCGGGTGCTGGGCAAGCGCCTCCACGCCTCCAAGCATCGGCAGATCGACGAGTTCGACGACGTCACGGCGGCGTCGGTGCGCTCGATCTCGATGGACGCGGACGGCCTGCCGCGCGCCTTCCCGGTGCAGGTGGACGGCGACTACATCGGCGAGTACACCGAGCTCGACTTCTCGGTCGAGCCGGGCGCGCTGACGGTCGTCGCCTAGCCCGGCGCGCAGCTACTTGTGCTTGGCGGAGAAGTTCACCTTCGCCCTGCTGCCTGGGCAGAGGTCCTGCGGGGCGAAGTGGTAGACCGCGAATCCCTCGATCTCATCGGGGCTGACGAAGCTGCCGCGGATTTGGTCGAACTTATCGCCGAGGAAGGTGCGCGTGAAGGTGAAGCTGCGGTTCCGCGACAGCTTCGTGCTCACGCTGGCCCCGCCCTGCGTGAAGACGGGCGTCGAGACGCAGTTCCCGCTGGCGACGCTCGGCTCGTCGGTGAGGATCACCTTCCCCTTCTTCACCTTGAACTTGATGTTCCGAAAGGAGTCCGTGACCGCCTGCTGGGTGGTCTTGCCCTTGTAGAGACCGCTTTTCACGGCCACACCGGCATCGGCCACGCTCGGGCCCATGGTTACGAATCCGGCAAGCGCGGCCGCGATCAGCAGCTTCCCTCCCGCGTTACGCGCCATACGCCCGCGACCCTATCGGTTCGAGGGGTCGCGTCAAAGCGGCTCTAAGCTCCCCCGCCAATGGCCGCCGACTCGAACTGCCGCTTCTGCCAGATCATCGCCGGCGACGAGCCCTCCCACGTGATATTCGAGGACGAGCGGACCCTCGCCTTCCTCGACAACCGGCCACTGTTCCCCGGGCATTCGCTGCTCGTGCCCCGTGACCACTACGAGACGCTCGGTGACCTCCCGGACGAGCTGATCGGCCCGCTATTCGAGAACGCCAGGCTGCTCTCGGTCGCGGTGCCGAAGGCGATGCGGAAGCCGGGGTCATTCGTCGCCATGAACAACGTCGTCAGCCAGAGCGTCCCGCACCTGCACGTCCACGTGGTACCTCGCAAGCCGAAGGACGGCCTGCGCGGCTTCTTCTGGCCGCGGAGCAAGTACGAGTCGGAGGATCAGATGCGGGAGACCGCCGAGCGGGTGCGGAAGGCGGTCGCGGCGGCTAGCTGAGCTTCGCCTTGCTGGTGGCGGGGAATCCGAACGGGATGTCGGCCGTCACGGTGACCTTCGCGGTGCGCTTCCCGCGCAGCTTGGCCTTTCCGGCCTTGCTCAGCTTCACCACCGGAGCGTTGAAACCCGCGTTCAGCGTGGTGGTCTTCTTGCCGATCGTCGTCTTGCCCAGCTTCGCGGTGAGGGTGACGCCCTGGATCGTCGTGGTCGGAGTCATCTTGACCTTGAGGCCCTTCTTGATCGCCTGACGGACGCTTCGGTGCGTCGCCTTGATCGACGATGATGGACGCGCCTGCAGGGTGCCGTTGCCCGAGACGTGCAGAGTGGCCTGCATGTTGGGGTGGATTGTGCAGAAGAACGTGTAGTCGCCCGCGGACAGGTACTGGGTCCCGTCGACGGCGACGGTTCCACCCGAGATCGTCGGACTTCGGAAGAGTGCCCTGCTGTCGGGGCCGTTCTGGTGAGCCGTGGCGTTGTGTTCGCTGCCGGTCACCTGAAGCTGCGCCACTTCGCCCTGGTCGATCGTGTAGGTCGGGGCGGAGAACGTGTCATCGGCCCGGCCGATGATCGGCGCGGATGCTGCCAGGGCGAAGCCGGCGTACGCCATTACGGCGAGGGCCGCGATCGCGGCGGCCAACAACAATCGTCTCCCTGTGCTCCCGCGCTTCAGCATCCTCACCGGTTACTAACGCAGTTCACGCTGAAAAGGATTGGTCTGAGTCAGGCGGTCGGGGTGACGCGATAGGCGTCGAACACCGAGTCGACGTTCCGCAGCCGCGAGATGCATTGCTTGAGCTGCTCGGTGTCGCCCACCTCGAGGACGAACCTGTTCTTGACCATCGGGTGCTTGGTGGTGCAGCGCGCCTCGAGGATGTTGAGCCCGGCCTCGGCGAAGGTCCGGGAGAGGTCCTCGAGCAGGCGGGTGCGGTCCCAGGCGTCCACCTGGAGCTCGACCCGGTAGGAGGACTCGTTGTCGCCGTCCCAGCTCACGTCGGTGAAGCGTTCGGGTGCCTTCTTGAGGGCGGCGACGTTGCGGCAGTCCTCGCGGTGGACGGTGATGCCGCGGCCGAGGGACACGTAGCCGACGATCTCGTCGCCGGGAACCGGGCGGCAGCACTTCGCGAGGCGGACGACGACGTCGTCGATGCCCTTCACCCTGATGCCGAAGCTGGTCGCTTCCTTGGTGCGGCGGCGGGCGTCGTCGGTGCCCTTGATCAGGCCCTCGGCCGGCTCCTCCTCGACCGCCTCGCCGCGCTTCAGGCGCTGCATCACCTTGTTGGTGACGACCTTGGTCGAGATCTTCGACTGGCCGAGGGCGATGTAGAAGTCGTCGGCCTTGCGGAATCCCATTTCCCGGATCACGTCGACGAGCAGGGGCGACCCGGCGAGCTTCTGGTAGGGCAGGCCCTGCTTCTTGAACGCCTGGGCGAGGTCGTCGCGACCCTTGTGCTCGGCGTCCTCGCGGCCCTCCCGCGAGAACCAGGCGCGGATCTTGTTCCGCGCGCGGCTCGTACGGACGAGCTTGAGCCAGTCGCGCGACGGGCCGCGACCCTGCTTCGCCGTGAGCACCTCGACGATGTCGCCGCTGCGCAGCTGGTAGTGGAGCGGCACGATCTTGCCGTTCACCTTCGCCCCGACGCAGCGGTGGCCGACGTCGGTGTGGATCGAGTAGGCGAAGTCGAGCGGCGTCGAGCCGGCGGCGAGGTTCTTCACCTCGCCCTTCGGCGTGAAGACGAAGACCTCGTCCTCGAAGAGGTCGACCTTGAGAGCATCGAGGAAGGCCTGCGGGCCCTGGTGCTCCTCGTTCTCGAGCAGCTGGCGTAGCCAGGTCATCTTCTCCTTGCCGGGATCGCCGCCCGAGGAGCCCTCCTTGTAGATCACGTGCGCGGCGATGCCGTATTCGGCCAGCTCGTGCATCTCCGGGGTGCGGATCTGGATCTCCAGCGGTCGTCCCTCGGGACCGATCACCGTCGTGTGGAGCGCTTGGTAGGCGTTGGCCTTCGGCATCGCCACGAAGTCCTTGAAGCGGCCGGGCAGCGGCTTCCAGAGCGAGTGCACGATCCCAATCGCTCCGTAGCAGTCCTTGACCGAGCCCACCAGGACCCGCATCGCGGTCAGGTCGAAGATCTCGTTGAACTCCCTCCCCTTGCGGGTCATCTTCGTGTAGATCGAATAGAAGTGCTTGGCACGGCCTGAGATCTCGGCCTCGATCCCGACCTTCGCCAGCTCCTTCTGCAGGAACTCGCCGGCCTCGGCCACGTAGCGCTCGCGCTCGGCGCGCTGCTGCGCGACGAGCTCCTTGATCTCGTCGTACTTGCGCGGATGGAGCGTGGCGAAGGCGAGGTCCTCGAGCTCCCACTTGATCGCGTGGATGCCGAGCCGGTGGGCCAGGGGAGCGAAGATCTCGAGGGTCTCGCGCGCCTTCTCCTGCTGCTTCTGCTTGGGCAGCGCGCCGATCGTGCGCATGTTGTGGAGGCGGTCGGCCAGCTTGATCAGGATCACCCTGACGTCGGTGGCCATCGCCACCATCATCTTCCGGTAGTTCTCCGCCTGCCGCTCGTCCCGGCTCTTGAAGGTGATCCCGGTGAGCTTGGTGACGCCGTCGACCAGCTGGGCGACCTCGTCGCCAAAGTCCTCGCGGACCTGCTCGAGGCTCGCGCTCGTGTCCTCGACCGTGTCGTGGAGCAGCGCCGCGCACAGCGTCGCCGTGTCCAGACGCATCCCGGCGCAGATCCGGGCCACTCCCAGCGGATGGGTGATGAAGTCCTCGCCCGACTTGCGCTCCTGTCCGGCGTGGCTCTCGCAGGCGAAGGCGAAGGCACGCTCGATCTCCTGCCGGTCGATCGGCTCGGCGACGTCAGATTTGTGCTCTTCGACCACCGCGAAGAGGTCGCCGAGCAGGGCCTGCTGGTCGGCGGTCAGCTCGCGGGTGATCGAGTCCACGCTGGGCGTCGAGGATTTGTCAGGCGGCTCGCCGACGCGCGTGTGGCCGCGGCCCTCGTCGAGGCGCAGCTCGACGCCGGCGCCGTCGCCCCCGTTGGTCGCGGTGCCCGCTACGTCGGTTGTGTCTTGCTTCGCAGGAATCGGATGGCCTCCTGGTGCCTGGCGATGCACGCCCCGTAGGCACGTGATCGCCTCAGATCCGTCCTCTCCGAGGATAAGACCCGCAACACCGAAGCGGCGCGATCGGGCAGCCACTCGCACAGGCCGAGCTCGCTGAGCACGTGCACGCAGCGCGCGGCGTGCTCCGGGGTGCGCGGATAGGCCGACCCGCCGGACAGCGCGGAGCGCAACTCGCTTCCGCCCGCCTCACCCTCGGCTGCGGAGAGATCGCGCCAGATCTCCCGGATCGCGGCCCGGAGATCCCATTCCCGATCGAGCAGTCGCTCGGCGAGATCGGCCTCCGCCGGGCCCCAGGCGAGATGGATGTACGAGCCCGGGGCTCCCCCGACGGAGCTTCGCTCATCCGCCGCCCAGGCGAGGCTCTCCAGGGCCTCGCTGGGCGGTGGATCGACCAGGACGACGTGCCTGAAGGCGCGGGGCGCGTCCGGGTGGAGGGCGAGCGCCGTCCAGTCGAGCAGGACGAGGCCGGCCGAAGAGGCGTCCGAGAGCGCGGCGTCGCGCCCGCGGGATCCGCAACGGCAGCAGGCGATCCGCGGCAGGGCGGCTCCGAAGCGCCGCGGATCCGCCGCCTGCGAGGCCAGCCTGCCCCGCCGCGCGGCATCCGCGCAGATCGCGAGCACGGGCTCCCCGCTCGAGATCAGCTCGGCGAGGCAGGCCACCGCGGCTCCCCCGCGGCGGTCGATCGCCTCACGCCGGCGGCCACCCGCCGGCCTGACGTCGAGCAGGGCGCCCGGGGCTCCCTCGCCGACCCGGTCCAGCTCGCGCTCGAGCCGCTCCCACCACTCGGGGTCGGGGGCCGGGCAGTGGGCGCCGCAGGCACGCGGTGCCTCCTCCTCGGCGGCGGGGGCCGCGAGCGGATAGAGCTCTCGCACCACCACCCGGGGCTGCTCGGCCCCGTTCCAGCGGTCCACCTCGAGCTCGACGGACAGGTCCAGGGACTGGTCCTCCCTGCGGGAGATCTCGCCGTTCATGCCGAAGGCGACGCCCGCCGCCCGGCCCGCCCCGCTCTCGAGCTGGAAGCGGGAGTGCTTGCCCCCCTCCCCGAGCGGGCGGACCTCGCGGAGGCGACCCGAGGGAACCAGCAGCCGCGGGCCGGGGTTGCCCATCCCGAAGGGGCCGAGGCTCTCCAGCTGGCGGGCCAGGTCCATCCCGATGCCCTCCCGGCCGACACCAACCAGGGCGTCGAGGCGCTCCATCCGGACAAGGTCTGCCGGATCGATCTCCGCGGCGGCTCGGGCGATGAAGGCCTCGCGGAAGGCGTCGAGCTCGCCCGCTTCGAGCTCGAGCCCGGCGGCGGCGCGGTGGCCTCCGTAGCGGACCAGGTGGCCGTCGCAGGCGCCGAGCGCTGCGACCAGGTCGAAGCCGGGGATGCTGCGGGCCGAGCCTTTGGCTCGGTCGCCGTCGACCGAGAGCAGGATCGTCGGCCGGTGATGGCGCTCGACCATCCGGGAGGCCGCGATGCCGACCACCCCCGGGTGCCACCCCTCGCCCGAGAGCACCAGGGCGGGGGCCTCGGCAAGCTCGGGCGGCAGCGCCGAGCGGGCGCGCTCCGCCGCGTCGACCACCTTCTGCTCCGCCCAGCGGCGCTCCGAGTTGGCGCGGTCGAGCTCCTCGGCGATCTGGGCGGCCCGGTCGGGGTCGTCGGTGAGCATGAGCTCGACCCCGGCGTCCGCCCGGTAGAGGCGGCCGGCGGCGTTGATCCGGGGCGCCAGGCGGAAGCCGAGCGCGCCGGCATCGATCGTCTCCGGGTCGACCGACGCGACGGCCATCAGCGCCCGGAGTCCGATTCGCGGCGAGTCACGCAGGGTCCGGAGACCCTCGCGGACCAGGCGGCGGTTCTCCCCCACCAGCGGAACCATGTCGGCGACGGTGGCGAGGGCGACCAGGTCCAGGTGGGAGTCGCATGGGTGGCGCCGCCCCCCGACCGTCTCCACCGCTCCCTGGCCGGCGGCGTCGCAGAGCGCGATCGCGAGTTTGTGCGCGACCCCGGTGCCGCAGAGGCCCTCGAAGGGGTACTCGGAGACGATCGGGTGCACGATCGGGCAGTCGGGAAGCCGCTCGCCCGGCAGGTGGTGATCGGTGACCACGACCTCGATGCCCGCCGCCCGCGCGGCCGCCACCTCCTCGACGGACCCGATCCCGCAGTCCACCGTGATCGCAAGAGCGGTTCCCCGCCGCCGGAGCTTCTCCACGCTTCCCATCGTCAGGCCGTAGCCGTCCCCGAGCCGGTCGGGTATCAGCCAGTCGCATTCCGCGCCGAGCGTGCGGAGCGTCGAGACCAGGGTCGCGGTCGAGCAGACGCCGTCGGCGTCGTAGTCGCCGTGAACGGTGATCCGGCCCCCGCTGTGGACGACCGAGAGGATCCGCTCGCAGACCTCCCGCATCCCGGTGAATTCGGTGGCCTCGTGCGACTCGCGGGCCTCGAGGAAGCGACGGGCCGCGTCGACGGTGCGGTACCCGCGCCGCACCAGGGTGATCGCGACCGGCTCGGCGAGAGACAGCTCCGAGGCGAGGCGCCGGACCTCTCCGTAGTCGTACGGGTCAGCCTGAAAGGCGCGGGCGGGCTCCGTCGAGGCCATCCAGCCAACCTAGGTTCGGGGCCAGACGGAACCCCGCGGCCGTGTCACGCAGCCGCCCGCAGCAAGGCACGAATGGTCTTCGCCAACTGTGCGGCACTCTCCTCGACCTGCCGCCAGGTGAACCGGAGCACTTCGAAGCCGAGGAGCTTGAGGCGAACATCGCGGGCGCGATCCTCCTCGAAGGCGGCGCGCGTACCGTGTGATTCCCAGCCGTCGACCTCGACGACGAGGCGCTCGGCCCGCCAGAGGAAGTCGACCTCATAGCGGTCGACCTTCACGTTCACCTCGGGCCGCGGCAGGCGATGGCGCCGAACCAGGGACACGAACATCGCCTCCAGCTCGGTGCGGGTGCGAGGCGGAGAAGGCTCGGCGACCGTCCGGGCGGGCCGAAAACCGTCACCGAGGGGGAGCCGGAGGAATTCCGCCTCCCGGACCGCCGAGGCCAGCTCCGCGTCGGTGAGCCCTGGTCGCAGATCCGCCAGGGTGCGCCCCGGCTTGGTCACGGGTATGCCGTCGCGGAGAGTGCACTGGCCGGGGGTGAGGGTCGAGGATCGATGAAGGGCGATGCCGCGTTGCCTCTTGCGACTCCCGTGGCCAGGGACGGTGACGTGGACGGATGGCAAGCCCTCGCCCCGGCCACCCGGGTCTGATGCCCGCCGGCTCGGCGACTTTAGGATCCGCCAGAGCTGGCCGGCGCTTCGGTGGCTGAGGACGGCGCCTTGTCCACACGCCAGGACAGCCGCCATCCACCTGCCCTCATCGCTGAGCCGCCGATGCCCGACCGCGTATACGCCTTGGTGAACGCGGTGCAGGCGGCCGGCGGCGACGCGACGCGTAACACCGGCTGAGGAAAGGCCGGCCGAGCCGAGCTGCGCCGCGGTCACGATCCCGTGTTGGTTCCCGGCGAGGCGGGCGATCGCCGCGTCAGCGCTCCCGATGGCGCCTTCTTTTCGCATAGCGAAAGAAAGGAGCCATCCCCGCCCATTTCGCCCCCCTTCATTGCCGGTTTTCGTCCCGGCGGGCGCTAGATGTGCTCGGCCTCGACGCCCGAGCGGATGCCGATCAGGTACACCACCCCGAGGCCCAGCAATGCCCCCGGGACGGCGTAGAGGGCCGTCGCCAGGTCGGTGTCGCCGATGCCCTGGCCGAGGGCGATCTGGGCGACCGCGCCGCTGACCATCGCGCCGGCCGCGCCGCCCAGGAAGGCGCCGACGATGCCGCCCCAGAAGCGGTCGGGCACGAACACGGTGAAGTGCCAGATCGCGACGCCCATCGTGAACCAGACCAGTGCGGCCATCAGCGGTTCCTCCCGTGCTTGCGTCGCTTCTTGCGGCCGCCGCCCTGCTGCTCGCGCACCCTCCGAAGGGCCGCGGCACTTGCCTCGCTGAGCTCCGGGCGATCGCGCTCGGGGGTCTCTGCCCCGTTGCCGCCATCGGCTCCATCGCCGACCGGCTCCCGGGCGCCGTCGCCGGATCCGCCGTCGCCGCCGCCATCGCGGGGCGCCCCGACGGGCTCCGGCGGCTCGGCGGGCTCAGGCGCGGGCGGAGGCGCGACCGGCCCCGGCGGCTCCGGCACCACGCCCGGCACCTGGGAGCGGCTCGGAGCGGGTGCGGCCGGCACCGGCGTCTCGGCCTGCACGGGCTCGTCGGGAAGGCCCTCGCGGGCGACCACGTTCTCCTCCGGGAACGCCGGCACGCGTCCCATCTGCTCCTCGATGCGCTCCCGCCGCCGCCGGTACGCCGGCTCGCGCTCCTTCCAGTGCGTGAGCACGGGCGACGCGATGAAGATCGAGGAGTACGTACCGGAGAGCAGGCCGATCATCATCGCGAAGGCGAAGTCCTTCAGGGTCGCGCCGCCGAAGATGAACAGCACCGTCACCAGGAAGACGCTCGACAGACCCGTGATCAGCGACCGGGTCAGAACCTCGCTCATCGAGCGGTTCACGATCTGGGAGAAGGTGGCGCGCGGCAGCCGCGGCACGTTCTCGCGCACCCGGTCGAACACGATGACCGTGTCATAGAGCGAGTACCCGAGGATTGTCAGGAAAGCGGCGACGGTACCGCTGGTCACCTCCTCCCCCGTCAGCGAATAGACGCCTCCCGTGATCAGGATGTCGTGGACCACCGCGATGATCACCGGCACGGCGTACTTCGGCTCGAATCGGAAGGCGACGTAGGCGCAGATCACCAGCAGTGAGAAGATGATCGCCTCGATCGCCGACTTCGCCACCTGCTGTCCGAAGGTGGGGCCGACGGTCGTCGCGTTGAAGCCGTTCGGGACGATCCCGTACTTCGACTGCAGCGCCGGCTGGACGCCCTGCACCTCCTCGGGGTCCGCCTTCGAGTCGATCTCGAACACGTTCGTCCCGAGCTGCTTGTTGCTCGCCTTGGTGATCTCCGCGTCGTTGATCCCGGCGGACTCAACGGTGGAGCGAACGTCGTCCACGGTCGCCGCCTTCTGCAGCCCGACCGTGATCCGGCTGCCGCCCTCGAAGTCGATGCCGAGGTTGAGCTGCTTGGTCGCGAAGGCGAGCGCGCCGATCAGCAGGATGCACCCCGAGAGGGTGAAGAAGTACTTGCTGGCCCGGCTGAAGTCGAAGTGCCAGCGGACCCGCTGCTCCGGCTTGGCCCCCAGCGCGGCCGGCGAGCGCATGAAGCGGGCGCGTCCGAACAGCCCGAGGAACGCCTGGGTGAAGACCACCGCCGTGAACAGCGAGGCGATCGTCCCGACGCCGAGGGTGAAGGCGAAGCCCTTCACGTTCGAGGTCGCCAGCGCGAACAGGATGAACGCCGTGATCAGCGTGATGACGTTCGCGTCGATGATCGTCGCGATACCGCGCCGATAGCCGGCGGAGATCGAGCTGAGCATCGATTTGCCCGATCTCGCCTCCTCCTTGATCCGCTCGAAGATGACGATGTTGGCGTCGGCCGCCACCCCGATAGTCAGGATCAACCCCGCGATCCCCGGCAGGGTCAGCGTGATCGGGATCAGCTTGATCAGGGCGAAGAAGAGCAGGCCGTAGATCGCCAGCCCGATCACGGCGACAAACCCGAGGAAGCGGTAGTAGGCGAGGAGGAATAGGCAGACGAAGATCAGGCCGACGATCCCGGCCTTCAGCCCCTGGTCCAGGGCCTCCTGTCCCAGGGTCGCCGACACCGTCGAGCTCGAGATCTGCGTCAGGTCAACGGGCAGGGCGCCGATCTGAAGGATCTGCGCGAGGTCCTGTGACTCCTGCTGGCTCAGCCCGCTGATCTCAGCGCCGGTCGAGCCGTCGATCCCGTCGGGGTTGTCGACGAAGTTGACGATCGGCCGCGACTTGATCTGCTGGTCCAGCACGATCGCGAAGTGGCCCGAGTAGTTGGCCGCCAGGTTCGAGTTGCCGGCCACGCCGGGCGGGGCGCTCTGCAGTCCCCGCTGGGCGATCGCCTTGGTGGTGTCCGCGAACTCCTGGCGGCCCTTGTCCGTGAAGTTGAAGGTGACGACCGGCTGGTCGAACTGGTCGAAGTTCGGCTTCGGGTCTTTGATGTCGGTGCCGGAGAGCGCCGGACGGTCCCTGAGCACGAACCACTCGGCGGTAGGGTCGTTCGGGTTCTCCGGCGCCGGATTGCCGTTCAGTCCCTCCTTCTCCACCACGATGGTGCCCTGCGGCACCGCGAGGACCTCGGTGTTCGGCGGCTGCTTCTGGCCGGGCAGCTCCGAGAAGAGGTCCTTCTGGGTGTCGGTCGGGCCGGCGATCCAGGCGTGCGTCTGGGAGTTGAACAGGTAGTACTGGGGCCCGGTGTGGGTGCACTTGTTCTCGAAGCAGTTCGGCTGCTGCTGGGAGGCGAGCTTGACCGCGTCGTAGAGGCGGCTGAACGAGGACTCGCTGCGCTGCACGTTCGTCTTCGCCGGATTCGGGATGACGTTCGGCTCCCAGTCGTAGAGCTGGAGCTGGGCGGTCTGCCCCACCTCGTCGCTCGCGTGGGCCGCGTTGCTGACGTTCGGCAGGCCGACCCGGATCGAGTCCGAGCCGATCCGCGAGATCTCCGGCTCGGAGACGCCGAAGGCGTCGGTGCGCTTGCGGATGATCTCGATCGCCCGGTCGATGTCCGACCCGTCGATCTTCGGGTTCTGAGGCGTCGGGCGCGCTTGGAAGATCAGCTCGGTGCCGCCCTGGAGGTCGAGCCCGAGGGTCGTCTTCTTGGTCGCCACGACGATCCCCGAGGCGATGATCAAGAGGGCGACGAACGCCAGGACGAAGAGGTTGCGACGGCGGTTGCTCACGAGTTTGAGGTGCTCACGCTAGCGGTCTTGAGCGCCTATTCGGGCGTCAAAACCAGCAGCAGCCCGCCGTCGTCGTCATAGGCCGGGAAGAGATCGGCCACCGCCTCGGTCGGCAGATCGCCCTCGGCGTTGACCGCGACTCGCTTGCCGAGCGATCGCACGCCCCACTCCAGGGTCGTCTCGATCGGATCGGTGTTCCCGTCGCCATCCGTGTCGGCGGTCTCCCCCCCGTCCCCCTTGTCGATCCACTCGAGCCCGAGCACGTCGCGGACCGGCCGCCCGATCACCTGCTCGTCCTTGAGCCCGGTGAGCTCGAACGCGCCCTTGCCGAGATCGAGCACCCGGCCCTCCTGGTCGCACGTGAAGAACGCCGCGCCGGGGGCCGGCATGTAGTCGTCGAGAAGCTCGAAGAGGAAGCCGAAACCGCACTTGGAGCACCCCTTGGGGCGGCCCGAGAACCCGGCCGTGCGCTCCCCGCTCAGTTCCCTGTTCCCGCAGTTCGGACAGATGAAGTACGGCATTGCTCGCCACAAGGCTAGCCAACGTGTATTGCTGGCTTGCTAACGATCGTGCCTAGAACAGGCTGGCCATTCCATCCGGAACCGGCAGGCCGAGGTGCTCGTAGGCCCGTTCGGTCAGCACCCGGCCGCGGGGCGTGCGCTTGATCAGCCCCTGCTGGAGGAGATAGGGCTCGAAGACGTCCTCGATCGTGTCCGCCTCCTCGCCGATCGCGACGGAGAGGGTCGAGAGCCCCACCGGCCCACCGCCGAACTTGCTCGCCATCAGCTCGAGCAGCTGGCGGTCGTGGCGGTCGAGTCCGGCCCGGTCGACCTCGAGCATCTCCAGCGCATCCGCGGCGAGCTCCCGGTCGACCCGCCCGCGGCCCTTGACCTCGGCGAAGTCGCGCACCCGGCGCAACAGGCGGTTGGCGACCCGAGGGGTCCCTCGTGAGCGTCCGGCGATCTCCTCCGCGCCGTCCTCGTCGACGTCGATCCCGAGGATCCCGGCGGAGCGCAGGACGATCTCCCGCAGGTCCCCGGGCTCATAGTGCTCGAGCCGGTGGGAGACGCCGAAGCGGTCGCGGAGCGGTGTCGTGAGCAGACCGGCCCGGGTCGTCGCCCCGATCAGGGTGAAGGGCGGCAGGTCCAGGGTCACCGTCCGGGCGCCCGCGCCCTGGCCGAGGACGACCGGCAGGCGGCTGTCCTCCATCGCCGGATAGAGGGTCTCCTCCACCGCCCGGCCGAGGCGATGGATCTCGTCGATGAAGAAGACGCTGCCGGGCTCGAGCCCGGTCAGGAAGGCGGCGATGTCGGCCTTGCGCTCCAGCGCCGGCCCGGCGGTCTGCACCATCGGCACCTCGAGCTCGGCCGCGATGATGTGCGCGAGCGAGGTCTTGCCGAGGCCGGGTGGGCCCGCCAGGAGGACGTGGTCGAGTGACTCACCCCGGCGGCGCGCCGCCTCGATGAAGATGCCCAGCTGCTCGGTGACCTGCACCTGGTTGACGAAGTCCTCGAGCTTCCGCGGTCGCAGCGAGCGATCGAAGTAGTCGTCCGTCCCGTCCGCCCTGGCGTCGCGGATGACGATCTCGTCGCCGTCCTCGATCCCCGGGGTGCGGATCCCCTTGCCGGGTTCGATCTCCATCACGCCGCCTTCACGCTCGCGGCGCTGCGCAGCGCCGACTGCATGATCTCCTCCGGCGTCTCCCCCTCCGCGGCGGAGAGAAGCTTCGCTGCCTCGGGCGGTGTGTAGCCGAGGTTGAGCAGGCCCTCGCGAGCCAGTGAGCGCGGGTCCTCCTCGCCGGCGGCGGCCGCCGGCGAGTCGGCGTCGCCCTCGATCTCGCCCGCGACCTTCTCGCGGAGCTCGACGATGATTCGCTCGGCCGTGCGCTTGCCGATCCCGGGGACCGCCTGGAAGCGCTTCGCGTCACCGGCCGCGATCGCCCGCAGCAGCTCCCGCACCGGGGCGCCCGAGAGCGCCGCCATCGCCACCTTCGGCCCGACGCCGCTCACCGAGATCAGGTGGAGGAAGAGGTCGCGCTCCTCCTCGCTGGAGAAGCCGTAGAGGCTGAGGGCGTCATCGCGGGCTACGAGGTGGGCGTGCAGGGAGGCCCGCTTGCCCCGCGCGGGCACGGACTTGAGCGTCTCGGCGGAGACCGACAGGCGGTAGCCGACGCCGTTGGCGTCGATCACCACATGGTCGGGGCGGCGGACCAGGACCTCGCCGCTGACGGAGGCGATCATGCCCCGGGATTCTGCGTGGGGGCCCGGATGCCTTTGTGGCGGGCCCTACCCGGCAAGCCGCTGGCGGGCCGCGATCGGGTGCGTGGCGCCGCGGGATCTGCCGAGCTGGTGGGCCCCGCGCGTGGCGGCAGTGCCGGTGTGGCAGATCGCCACTGCGAAGGCGTCGGCGGCGTGATCGGGGGTCGGCGGCTCGGGGAGGCCGAGCAGGTTCGCGACCATCCGCTGCACCTGTCCCTTGTCGGCTGACCCGGACCCGCACACGGCCTTCTTCACTGCCTGCGGGGTGTAGTCGAAGCAGGGAACGGCGTTGGTCGCCGCCGTCAGCAGGGCGACGCCGCGCGCCTCCCCGACGCTCAGGGCAGAGCCGACGTTCTTGCCGAAGAAGAGGTCCTCGAGCGCCATCGCCTGCGGCTCGTGCCAACGGACAAGCTCGGCGAGGGACTCGTGGAGCCTGCCCAGCCGCTTCTCGACGGGCAGGCCCTCGTCGGTCTCGATCACGCCGCCGTCGAGGGCGACCATTCTGTTCCCGGCGGTGCGAACCACACCGAACCCGGTGTTGGCGATACCCGGATCGATGCCGATGACGATCACGCCCACTGATTCTCGCCCGGGCCCCGGATGTCCTTCCGATGGCTAGGTCGCCGCGGCGGCTCTCTCGAGGATCTCCTCGGGCACGTCGAAGTTCGCGTGCACGGAGTCGACGTCGTCGTGCTCCTCGAGGGCGTCCATCAATCGAAGTAGCGCCGGAGCGTCGCTCTCCCCCACCTCCACCGTGCTCTTCGGCTCCATCGAGAGCTCTGCGGAGGAGACCTCGACGCCCGCCCCCTCGAGCGCGGCGCGAACCGCGGCCAGATCCGTCGCCGCGGTGGTGATCTTGAGCAGGTCGCCGTCCTCGGTGACGTCCTCCGCGCCGGCGTCGATCGCCGGCATCAGGTCGTCCTCGCTGTAGCGCTCACCGTCGACCAGGATCACGCCGCGGTTCTCGAACTGCCAGGCCACGGACCCGGGCTCGCCGAGGCTGCCGCCATGCCGCTCGAACGCATGCCGGACCTCGGAGCCGGTCCGGTTGCGGTTGTCGGTGAGAGCCTCGACCATGATCGCGGCGCCACCGGGCCCGTAGCCCTCGTAGCTGACGCTCTCGATCGCGGCCGCGTCGGCTCCCTCTCCGGTGCCGCGGTCGATCGCCCGCTGGATGTTGTCCTTGGGCATCGATGCATCGCGTGCCTTCTGCACGGCAAGGCCGAGAGCCGGGTTGGCATCGACGTTCCCGCCGCCATCTCGCGCCGCGACGGTGATGGCACGCGCGAGCTTGGTGAAGAGCTTGCCGCGCTTGGCGTCCGCGGCGCCCTTCTTGTGCTTGATCGAGGACCACTTGGAGTGACCGGACATGGGCTCGATTCTAGGAGGAGCCCCCGTACAACGAGAACGGGGCGCCCGCGGGCGCCCCGTTCACGTTCCCTGCCAAACCCGGCGCTACTTCTTCGGTGGGTTGGTCGTCTTGATCTGCAGGAACCAGCAGACGAGAGAACCCGCGGGGTGCGCGGCGTCGTCGTCCTCGGCCAGCAGCGACCAGCTGGCGTTGGTCGCCTTCTTGTCACCGAGCCCCCTGAGCTGGTTGAGGTTCTCGATCGGGGCGAAGAAGCCCGCGAACGGAGCCTCGAGCCCCGGCGTATCGATCCGGGTGGGCGTGTTGCTGTCGAAGATCGTGAAGATCCCCGAGCAGCTCGCGGGGCCCGCGCCGTAGTTGTTGCCGTTCCCGCCCACGTCGTGCGAGAGGTTGATCACCCCGCGAGGACTCGCCAGGTAGAACTCGAGGTCCTTCGCGAACGGGTGCTGGGCCCGAACCCCGACGCGGACGTGCCTGATCTTGCCTCGCGGGTTGAGCCCCTTCACGTGGATCTTCGACCGCGCCAGCTGGGTCGCCTGCCCGGCGCCGTCCGGGATCGGGATCGCGAAGCCACCGCCCGGCGCTCCCACCCCGAACTCGTAGGTTTTGGTCACCGTCTTCTTCCGGGCCTGCGCGGACGGGGCAGCCACGACGAGACTGGCTGCGAGCGCCGCGATCGCGATCAGGCCGAGCTTGCGTCCGGTCATCTGTCCCTCCTTGTGAGGGCTCGATCTCCCCAGCCGAGCGCCTGCGGTTTGTCTGCGTTAACCCGGGATTCCCCACCGGGTTGCGGGTTACACGACGAACTGGCCGTCGCGTTGCAGCTGCTCGCCGTCCACCTCGATCTGACCGCCCTTGCGGAGGTCGCAGATCATGTCCCAGTGGATCGCGGACTCGTTCTCGCCGCCGGTCTCGGGGTATGAGCGCCCGACCGCGAGGTGGACGGTGCCGCCGATCTTCTCGTCGAGCAGGATCTCTCCCGTTCCCGCCGTGATGCCGTAGTTGGTGCCGATCCCGAGCTCGCCCAGCCGGCGGGCGCCCTCGTCGGTGTCGAGCATCTCGATCAGGAAGTCCTCGCCCTTCTCGGCGCTCGCGTCCGCGACCCTTCCTCCCTCGAACCGGAAGCGGACGCCGGAGACCTCGCGGCCGGCGTAGCTGGCCGGCAGGTGGAAGGTGATCTCGCCCTCGGCGGAATCCTCGATGGGGCCGGTGAAGAACTCGCCGTCGGGCATGTTGTGCTTGCCGTCCGCCGCGATGAAGGTGCGGCCCTCGATTCCGAGGCGCAGGTCGGTCCCCTCGCCGGTGACGTGGACCTCGGAGCGCCCCTGGATCCAGTCGGCGAGGCGCTTGGTCTCCTCCGAGGTTCGGGCCCAGGCGCCGATCGGGTCGTCGTCGGTCGCCAGGCAGGCGCCGTAGTAGAAGTCCTCATACGCGGGCAGGCTCATGCCGGCGTCCGATGCATACGCGTGGGTCGGGAAGAGCGTTACCGCCCAGCGGTAGGTCCCCTCGGCGCTGCGCTCCATCAGGCGCGCCATCAGCTTCTGCGTCGCGGCCTGGCGCTTGGCCTGCCTCTCGGGCGGGACCTGCGAGAGGGCGCGCGTGTTCTGGCTCGCCATCACGGCGATCCGCGCGTCGGCGTTCTCAGTCGTCCACTCGGCCACCGGCGAGACCCACTCGAGCTGCGCGTCCGAGGCATGCTCGAAATAGGCGACGGACTGGTCCTCCAGCGCCATGTTGACGATCGGGTTGCCGCCCGCCCTCAGGACCTCCTCGTAGACGGCCTGGAGCAGCGGCTCGGCGCCGGACTCGCCCTCGATCGTGCAGACGTCCCCCTCCTGCACACGGGTGGAGTGGCGGACCAGGATCTGCGCGAGCGCCGTTACGCGGGGATCTCTCATCAGGATCGAAACCTACCGAGGAGCGGTCTCCGACCGGTCGCGAACGGCGGTGCACATCGCCATGAAGGAGGCGTGCAGCCGGCTGTCGTCCGTGAGCTCCGCATGGAAGGCGACGGCGAGGACGTTCCGGTCCCGCACCGCCACCGGATGGCCGCGGACCTCGGCCAGGACATCGACCTCGGGACCGGCCTCCTCCACCCAGGGAGCGCGGATGAAGATTGCGCGGATCGGCTCCTCGCCCAGCCCCTCGATCGACAGGTCCTCCTCGAAGCTCTGCAGCTGGCGACCGAAGGCGTTGCGCCGGCACAGGTAGTCCGCCAGCCCGAGGTGGTCACGGTCACAGACGATCATCCCGGCGCAGCTGCCGAGGATCGGCAGCCCGGCCCGATGACGGGAGCGGATCGCCTCGTCCAGCCCTTCGCGCTCCATCCCCATCGTGATCGTCGTCGACTCGCCTCCGGGGATCACCACGCCGTCGAGCCCGTCGAGCTCGGGCGGGGTGCGGATCTCTCTGGCGTCCGCGCCGAGGGACTCCAGCGTCAGGCGATGGGCCTCGAAGTCGCCCTGGATGGCGAGGACGCCGATCTGCAGCTTGCTCAAGAACCCCGGCCCTGCAGCAGGCCGCCGTCGGCCGCCAGGGCCTCTATCTCGAGCCCGGGCATCGCCTCGCCGAGCTCCATCGAGGCCTGCGTGACCCGCTCGGGATCATTGAAGTGGGTGGTCGCCTCGACGATCGCCCGCGCGCGCCTCGCCGGGTCCTCGCTTTTGAAGATCCCGGAGCCCACGAAGTTGCCCTCGGCACCGAGCTGCATCATCAGCGCGGCGTCGGCCGGCGTCGCGATCCCGCCGGCGCAGAAGAGGGGCACGGGCAGCCAGCCGCGCTCCGCGACGTCCTGGACGACGTCGAGCGGGGCCTGGTGCTCCTTGGCGGCGGAGGCGAGCTGCTCTTCGCGCAGCGCGGCGAGCTGCTTGAGGCCGCCGGTGATCTCGCGCATGTGCCGGACCGCCTCGACGATGTTCCCGGTGCCCGCCTCGCCCTTCGAGCGAATCATCGCCGCGCCCTCGCCGATCCGCCGCAGCGCCTCACCGAGGTTGGTCGCACCGCAGACGAAGGGGACCTCGAAGGCGAGCTTGTCGATGTGGTTGGACTCGTCGGCGGGCGTCAGCACCTCGGACTCGTCGACGTAGTCGACCTCAAGCGACTGGAGGACCTGCGCCTCGGCGAAGTGCCCGATGCGGGCCTTCGCCATGACGGGGATCGTCACGGCCTCCTGGATCTCCCTGATCACGGCCGGGTTCGACATGCGGGCGACTCCGCCCTGGGCGCGGATGTCGGCCGGGACCCGCTCGAGTGCCATCACCGCGCAGGCTCCGGCGTCCTCGGCGATCTTCGCCTGGTCGGCGGTGGTGACGTCCATGATCACGCCGCCCTTGAGCATCTCGGCGAGGCCCGTCTTCACCCTGAATGTCGCGCGCTCTGCCACTGCGAACCCCATAGTAGAAGGCGGCCGCCACGCGCCCTGTCACACAATCGATGAATTGCGGCGATGGGGTTTGACTGCTTGGAGGGTGGGAAAACCTAGTCCTACTCGCCGCTTGGGGGTGGCCCTCCGGGAGGCGAGAACAACTCAGAAGGTGGCGTATTTACTTGGGGTCCTCTCCCCCGGACCCCAGTATCAGCCGCAGGTCCGGATCGCCCCCCGGGCCTGTGGCCGTTGTGCGGTTACTTCAGCTTGAAGGCGCGGATCCGGTCCCGGTGGGCCGCCTCGTCCCGGGAGTAGACCCCGTGGGCCAGCGCCTGGACGAGCCCCATCAGCGCCGCGTTCGAGCGGATGTACGAGGGCCCGTTCGAGGAGTATTAGAGCATCAGCTCCGAGTGCTCGGCGACGTCCGAAAGCGTCGCGTCGGTGATCGACATCGTCCGCGCGCGCCGGTGACGGGCGAGCTTCAGGGCCCGCAGGACGAGCGGATGTGCCCGGCCGGCGGTGAGCACGACCAGCAGGGTGTCCTCGTCCATCCGGGAGAGCTTCTGGATGTTGTCCTGACTCGGCGAGGCGACGATCTCCGCGCGCACGTCGAGCAGGCCGAGCAGGTGGCGGAGGTAGCTGGCGAAGAAGGCCATCTGCTCCACGCCCACGATCAGGACCCGTCGCGAGGTCGCGAGCGCGGAGACCGAGGCCTCGATCTGTTCGCGGGTCAGGTTCCGCGCCGTCTCCTCGATGTTGGAGTAGTCGGCGCCCAGTGACGCCTCGAACTCGGAGTGGTCGAAGTTGAAGAGCGCCGCCGCCCCGCTGCCGCCGTTGCCGTTGGGGTCTCCCTCGGCCACCTTGTGGCGGTACTCCTCGATCGCGGCCTGCTGGAGCTCGGGGTAGCCGTCGAAGCCGAGGGCCTGCGAGAAGCGGACGACCGTCGAGGAGGAGGTGTTGGCGCGGCGCGCCAGTTCCTCCGCGGTCT
Organism: Solirubrobacterales bacterium; assembly: GCA_036557385.1. Classification (GTDB taxonomy): domain Bacteria; phylum Actinomycetota; class Thermoleophilia; order Solirubrobacterales; family 70-9; genus DASUPK01. Next base: position 20,648 of record DATBHQ010000192.1, read on the forward strand.
GAAAGGCCGCCTCGTCGAGGTGGTCGACGATGTAGCGGGCGACGTCCTTCTGCGAGCGCGAGAAGTCGTCGAAGCGCTCGGTGATGAAGTCCGAGAGGCTCTTGCGAGCGGGATGGGTCTTGGTCGCAGTCCTTGCCACGGCGGCACATTTCGCCCTCCGCGTGGGTTTCCCTTCCTGGCCCGGCGGAATGCCCGCGCGGCGAATGTGGTTGGATCGCCCGATGGCGCTGGAGCGGGAGCTGCGCAGGCTGAACCGGAACGTGATCGTCTTCGACCTCGTGCTGGGCACGGGGGCCCTGCTCGCGCCCTCGCAGACCCTGCGCGTCCTGGGCCACGACGAGCCCTCGGACGACGCCCGCGAGCTCTTCCGCCGCAACGGACCGATCTGGCTCACCTTCGCCGCGGCTCACCTCGTCGCCTACCGGCGCCGGCGCGCCAAGGACTGGTGGGCCATCTCCTGGCTGCGGGGCACCGAGCTCGCGACGGACATCGTCTGGTCGAGGTCGCCCGCCTTCTCGCGGCCCGGCGCGCGCGCGGGCCTCTGGTTAGCCGGGCTGGGGAACCTGGCGATGACGGTGGGCTTCGCCTATCTCTCGCGGACCGAGAGCTAGACGCGGAAAAACCCAATTTCGATGTTGGCAGGGCGTCGATCGCCGAGGTAGCTTCGCCATGCCCATCCGGACGGCCATGGAGGAGGTTGGAGTTCGGTGGCACGCGGGAAGGTGCTTTCGGGGGGGAGCTCTTCGGAGAGGTATTCGGCCTCGAGGGCGCTACTTGGGCTGGTCTCCGCGCTGTTTCTCCTCCTCGCCTTTGCAGCACCGGCGGGCGCCGCCACCTATGTCAAGTCCTACGGTGGCCCCAGCTCCCTCCTGTTCGCCGGTCCCGAGAGCCTTGCCGTCGACCTGCAGGGCAACATCTTCGTCGCCAGCCCCTTCGGGGCTGGGTTCAACAAGCTGGACTCGGGCGGCAACCAGATCTTCCTCCACAGCAGCCTCGGCAACGGGCCCGGCCAGTTCGTCAACGGGCCGAACGGAACCGCCACCGACAGCTCCGGCAACGCCTACTTCACGGACGAGTGCACGGCCAACAGCTGCTGCCCCGCGGGAGTCGATTGCGACACCGTCGATCGGGTGGAGGTGTTCGACGGGAACGGGAGCTTCCTGCGCGCTTTCGGCACCCCGGGCAGCGGCAACGGCCAGTTCGAGCAGCCGCGCGGGCTGGCCACCGACGCTGCGAGAAACCTCTACGTGGCTGACAGCAACAACGACCGAATAGAGAAGTTCAACTCGTCGGGCGGGTATGTCGACCAATGGAGCGGGGGGCTGTCCGAGCCTCAGGGCGTGGCAGTCGATGGGTCGGGCAAGGTGTTCGTCACCGACGTCGACCACGTTCGCGTATTCACCTCCTCCGGTGGCCCGGTCACCTCCTGGGCGATCGACGAGCCGCGGGGAATCGCCGTGGACCGTGCCGGCCACGTGTACGTCGCCGATCAGGGCAATGATCGGGTGCAGGTGTTCGATTCCTCTGGCAGCTTCGTCTCCTCCTTCGGCGGATCCGGAGGAGGACCGGGGCGATTCCTCAGCGGACCGGAGGGCGTGGCGCTAGATTGCTCCGGCCACATCTACGTCTCCGACCCCGGCAACAACCGCGTGCAGGTCTGGAGCGAACCCGGTGCCGGCGCGAGCGCCTGCGGCGCGCCGTCGTCGGGACCCTCACCCGGCCAGTCCGCCAGCACCGCCGCGAAGAAGCACAAGTGCAAGAAAAAGAAGAGAAAGCATCGCTCGGCCTCCGCCTCGAAGAAACGGAAGTGCAAGAAGAAGAAGCATCACCAGCGCCACTGACGCGGGCATCCCCCGGTCAGGCGGTGCCGGACTTCGAGCTGCAGACCTTGAGGCCGACCGCTCGAGCGAGCTTGCGGCGCTGTGGGGCGTCGCGGGCGACCGCCGCCTGGGCCGCCCCGTAGCCGGCCGAATCCTGGTCGTCGGCGGCGCTCTTGCCCCGCTTCATCTGATCGAGGGCCCGGTCGCGGGCATCCAGATAGGCGTCGTAGGGAGACCGGAGCTCGTCGGGCGGCTTCAGGTCGTGAAGCTGGGAGTTCGCGTCCTGCGTCACCTTGATCAGCTCGTCGGTCTGGTCCGCCGCGATGGATGCGTTCGGCGGCGGATGCGCCTGGATCCGGGCGAAGCTGCTGCGCTCCTTGGCGCAGGCGGCGTCGGCCCTCTGGACGAGCTCGGCGGCGCTGACCGGCTCTGAGCCGCCGCCTCCGCCGCAGGCCGCGAGGGCCATCCCCGAGCCCGCCAGGACGACGACCGACGCGATCCATCGGGAGCGGTGCATCGAGCGGACTCTAGCCACGGCCGGGGCGCATGCTTGAATAGTGGGACCAGAGAAAGGAGGTGGTCCTAACTTGAATTCCATGCTTGACGGGACTCTGGAGGTGCAGGGCCGCTAGGTCCGGGCGCTGTAGGGCCCAAGGGGCCGTCAGGGTGGCGACGCGGCCACTCGGCGGAATCCAACCCGGGCACCGGCGAGCCGACGGAGGTGGGAGCCGTCCCGCCCCACCGCGAATCCCAGGCTCGTTTCAGAACCGCGTTTTGAATGACGAAGGGCCGCCTCCTCGGAGGCGGCCCTTCGCGTTCCACCGCTCCGCTACTTCGCTTCGAGGTTCGCGACCTTGGTGTCGAGCTTGCTGACGTCGTCCTGCAGCGTCTTGACGTCGTTCTGCAGGGTCTTGATGTCGTTTGCCTGAGTGCTGGTGGTCCCGAGCAGAGACTTGACGCTGTCGTCGACCCGGTTGACCGATTCGCGCAGATCGGACAGCTGCACGTTGACGCTCTTCGAGGCTTCGGCCTGCTGATTGGCCTGAGCCTGCACCTGCCCCTTCACCTGACTGGCCGTCGTTCCCAGTTGCTGCTCGAGCTGGGCCTTGGTCGCGTCGGCGATGTCCTGATCACTCTTGTTGCCGTTCTTCGCTGAGATTCCGATGATCAGGCCGACGACGCCTATGACGAGCGCCACGCCGGCCAGGATCAGTGCTGTTCGTGGATTCATGCCGGCGAACCTAGCCGCCGGCCAGGACGGGGCGGCGGGGGCCGCCGGGGACGGCCCCCGGTCCCTCAGAACAGCCCTATGGCCAGGCTGACCACGATCGCCCCGATGGTCCCGAACAGGCTCACCCGGGCGAAGAAGCGCTGATAGGTCCCGTGGTAGTCGACGCTCTCGAAGAACAGGATCCCGACCACGTTGCCCATGTTGATCAGCAACCCGCCCGTCGCGATCAGGATGCGGGCGATGGTCACCGCACCGTAGTTGCCGTGCTCGCCTCCCGCACTGATTACGGCGATCATGATCAGGGCGGCGGTTCCGAGGCCGGCAACCGCGATACCCAGCAGGTCCATGCGGCTGAGCGGCGGCATGTTCTGGGAGGCGCGCCACTCGTGGTGGTGCAGAGTGGGATCGGCTTGAGCCATGGAAACCTCCTCGAACTTGCGTTCCTCCTCCCCCTACCCCCTCACGCTATGGGGGACACCCGAGGCGTAAGCTGAACAACCTTGAACGGGTTCGTCTCACGCGGCTTCACCCGTCGCCGCCGGGCCCCCGAGGAGGTGGCCGACCGGCTGCCGCCGGGCCAGTACCTGGAGTCGGGGTGGCCGGTGCTGACCGCCGGGCCGACGCCGGACGTACCCACCGATGAGTGGAGCTTCCGGATCGACGGGATGGTCGCCGAGCCCCGCGAGTGGAGCTGGGATGAGTTCCGACAGCTCCCCTTCGAGACGATCACGAAGGACATCCACTGCGTCACCAAGTGGTCGAAGCTCGACGCCAACTTCGGCGGCGTCTCGATGGACGTGCTGCTCGATCAGGTCGAGCCCCTCGACGCCTACGCGATGTTCCACTCCTATGGCGGCTACACGACCAACCTGCCGATCGAGGAGATCAGCGACGGCAGGGCCTGGGTCGTGACCGAGTACGACGGCGAGCCGCTGCCGCGCGAGCACGGTGGCCCGGCACGAATGCTGGTCCCGCACCTGTACTTCTGGAAGAGCGCCAAATGGGTCCATGGGATGCGGGTGATGGACCACGACGAGCCGGGGTTCTGGGAGCTGAACGGCTACAACAACCACGGCGATCCCTGGA
>DATBHQ010000193.1:0-14886 GCA_036557385.1 Solirubrobacterales bacterium
GTGATCTCCACGATGGGAGAGGGCTTCAAGCAGTCCTTCCTGATGGCCTACGAGGTCTGGTGGGCCCTGGTGCTGGGCTTCGCGATCTCGGCGATCGTGCAGGCCTGGGTGCCGCGCGAGCGGATCCAGTCGGCGCTCTCCGGCAGCGGCCCCCGGCCGCTCGCCAGGGCGACGGGCCTCGGCGCGGCCTCCTCGTCCTGCTCCTACGCCGCGATCGCGATCGCCAAGACGCTCTTCCAGAAGGGAGCCTCCGCCGTCACCTCGCTCGCCTTCCAGTTCGCCTCCACCAACCTCGTCTGGGAGCTCGGGCTGGTGATCTGGATCCTGCTGGGCTGGCAGTTCACGCTGGCGGAATTCGTCGGCGGGATCCTGATGATCGTCCTGATGGCGATCCTGCTGCGGCGCTTCGTCTCGCCGCGGCTCGAGGAGCGGGCTCGCGAGCACGCGCAGCACGCCCAGGTGAAGCACCTGCATCCCGCGGCGGAGTCGAAGCAGGGCTGGAGGGAGCGGATCACCTCCGTCGAGGCCTGGTCCGACGTCGCCCACAACTTCCGCGGCGACTGGAAGATGCTCTGGAAGGAGATCTCGATCGGCTTCCTGCTGGCCGGGTTCATCGGGCTGCTCGGCGACGACTTCTTCAACTTCCTCTTCGTCGAGGACGCGCCCCCGCTGGTGAAGACGATCGAGAACGTGATCGCGGGGCCGATCATCGCCGTGCTCAGCTTCGTCTGCTCGGTCGGCAACGCGCCGCTGGCGGCCGTGCTCTGGTCCGGCGGCATCAGCTTCGCCGGGGTGATCGCCTTCATCTTCGCCGACCTGATCGTGCTGCCGATCATCGCCGCGTACGCGAAGTACTACGGCCGCGCCTACGCGCTGCGGATCACGGCGCTGATGTTCGTGACCATCGTGATCGCGGCGCTGATCGTGGACGGCGTCTTCAGCCTGGCCGGGCTGATCCCCGACACCCATCCCTCCCGCTCGGACATCTTCGGCTCGATCGAGCTGGACTACAAGCTCGTCCTCAACGTGGTGGGCCTCGCGATCTTCACATCGCTCATCTATCTCACCGTCCGCCGCGGGGCGACCGATCCCGTCTGCGGGTCAAGGATCGACCGGGCGAAGGCGGTCTCCGTGGAGCAGGACGGGCACACCTACTACTTCTGCTCGGAGCACTGCCGCGCGGAGTTCGGGGCCGGATAGATGGAGGCCGCACCGCAGACCCAGCCGCGGTCCGAGCTCAACGGGCTCGCCATCGCCGCCACCAACCACTGCCTGACGGGCTGCGTGATCGGCGAGGTGATCGGCATGGCGGTGGCAACGGCCCTCGGCTGGGGCAACGCCCCGCAGATCGCGCTCGCGATCGGGCTCGCCTACTTCTTCGGCTTCCTGCTCACCTCAATGCCGCTGATCCGGGCGAGGCTGGCGCCGCGCACGATCATCGCCACCGCGCTGGCCGCCGACACGGTCTCGATCACGATCATGGAGCTGATCGACAACGGCGTGGTGATCGCGATCCCGAGCGCCCTCGACGCCGGCCTCGGCGACGCCCTCTTCTGGGGCAGCATCGCCGCCGGCTTCGCCGTCGCCTATCCCTTCGCCTTCCTGGCCAACCGCCACCTGATCGCCCGCGGCCGCGGCCACGCCGTGATGCACGAGCACCACGGCCACTGATCTACTCGGTCGTCGCCGTCGGGGGTGTCGCGGCCGGAGGCGTCGAGCTCGGCCCCGTCGTGCCCTCCAGCGAGAACGGCGGGTACTTGTCCGTGATCAGGACGAACGCGTAGGCGAGGACCCGCAGGCCCCAGCGCTGCACGCCGACCACGAAATCGAAGAGCCCCCGCGGGTAGCGGCCGGTGAACAGGATCGCGAACCAGGCGAAGATCACCGCGAAGAAGGCCCCGATCCCGAGGAAGAAGAGCACGATGTAGTGGGGGATCGCGAGCAGCCACTTGACCAGCGGCATGCCGCGCGCGAGGTCGGTCTCCGCGTCCGGGTACTCGAGGTCGAGCTGGACCCACTGCCTCTCGTCCGTCGAGGGGTACTGGTCGTTCATCAGCACGAAGTAGGTGTGCACGCGAGCGCCGAAGCGGAGCAGCTCCTGGTTCCAGTCGAACCACCAGCGCGGGTACTTCTTGCGGAAGAGGATCATCAGGAGCGGGCCCGCGACCAGCAGCCCGCCCGCCGCCACGTAGGCGGAGCCGTTGTCGTCCCAGCCGCCGTAGGTCGCGTGAGCGACGGTGCCGAGCACGATCGCGATCGGGATCACGGCGAAGAGCCGGAAGAAGCTGCTCAGGCGGTTGAGCTGACGGTCGGGATAGTCGACCGAGTAGGTCAGCGGATAGTCCTCGTTCATCTCACTCTCCCTTGTCGCGGCACGAGACGGCCGAAACGTACGCAGCGCTGCGGACCGCACGGCGGAGCGCGATGATTCGGCCATGAACCACCGGATCTCCTGGCTCGACGTCTTCGCCGAGCGCCCGCTCGCCGGCAACGGCCTGGCCGTGGTGGACGACGCGGACGCGATCGGCGACGAGCTGATGCTCGCCTTCGCCCGCGAGACCGACCTCTCCGAGACGAGCTTCGTGCAGACCGCCGACGCCGAGGGCGCCGATTACCGCAACCGGATCTTCACCGTGGCGACGGAGCTCCCCTTCGCGGGCCACCCGTCGCTCGGCACGGCCGTCGCGGTGGCGCGCTGGCGCGGCATGCAGGAGGCGAGCTTCGTCCAGCAGACCGGGGCGGGCCTCCAGCCGATCGAGGTGAGAGCCGAGGACGGTCACTGGCGCGCGGCGATGCTCCAGAACGAGCCCGAGTACGGCACCGAGCTCGACGTCGAGGCGGTGATGCACGGGGCCGGGCTCAATCCCGCCGAGGCGCACCAGGACCTGGCCCCGCGGGTCGTGTCGACCGGCCTGCCGACGGCGGTCGTGCCGGTCTCCGAGCCCTCTTCGCTCGAGCGAGTGAAGCCCGACTTCGCGGCGATCGACGCCGCGCTCGCGGGGGCAGAGCCGCGCGCCGGGGAGCCGCAGAACTTCTACCTCGTCTGGGCCGACCCGCAGGCGGGCGAGGCCCGGGCGCGCATGTTCGCGGCGGTGGTGCCGGGCGGCGAGGACCCCGCGACCGGGTCGGCGGCCGGGCCCCTGGGCGCCTACCTCGCGGAGTACGCCGCCTGCGAGCGAGTCCGGATCCGGCAGGGGGAGGCGATGGGGCGGCCGAGCGTGCTGGAGGTGGAGATGGTGGACGGACGGCCGCGCGTCGGCGGCGGCGTCTTCCCGGTGATCGACGGCGAGGTCAGCCTGCCGAGCTGACTCGCCGGCGCTTCAGGGTCCGCAGCCGGTCACGGACCCGCCGGCGCTTGGCCTCGAGCTCGCCCGTGAGCTTCTCGATCTCGTCCCGCCGGCTGCGCAACAGGGCGAGCTGGGAGTCGATGTGCCCGGCGGCCTGCTCCAGCACCTTGCGCTGCCTGACCGGGTCTTCGATCCCCGCGTTCCACTCCTGCCGCAGCGAGGCCCGGGCGCTCTCCGCGGCCATCAGGTCGCGGAGCTCCTCGAGCGAGACGCCGAGCAGCTCGCGCATGCGAAGCAGCTCGCGCAGCCGCTCCAGGTCCTCCTCGCTGAAAGTCCGGTGGGTTCCCGGCTCGCGCCGCTTGCCCGAGTCGAGCAGCCCGATCTCCTCGTAGTAGCGGATGGTGCGGGGCGTCGTGTCCGTGAGCTTCGCCAAATCCCCGATCCGGTAGCGCTCCCCGGTCATGCCGCGATCCTCTCGAGCCCGGCGTCGACGCCCGGCTCCCGCAGCGGCTCATGCCGCGGGCGCAGCAGCGAGACGCCCGCGCCGATCAGCGAGGTGATCGCGAGCACCCAGAGGGCGACGTGCATGTTGTGGATGAAGGGGTGAAGCTGGGCGCTCGAGAGCCCGGAGGCGAGGCCGGAGAAGATCTTGAAGAGGACCGACTTCGGGACCGAGGCGGTGACGATCGCCAGCACGAACGCGATCGAGATCACCGCGCCGGTGTTCTGCAGCATCGTGCGGGCGCCCGAGGCGATGCCGCGCCGGTTCGCGGGGACCGTCGCCATCATCGCCGCGGTGTTCGGCGAGTTGAACATCCCCGAGCCGATGCCGACCAGCCCGAGCCAGAGCGTGCTCTCCCAGTAGGGGCTGCTCTCGCCGAGCGTGGTCATCCCGGCGAGCGCCACGGCGCTGACCAGCATGCCGAGGGCGGCGAGGGTGCGGGAGCCGTGCCTGTCGGCCCAGATCCCGGCGATCGGCGAGGAGATCAGCATCCCGATCGCCATCGGGGTCAGCTTGATCCCGGCCATGATCGGGTCGTCGCCCATCACGCCCTGGAAGTAGAAGACGAAGACGAAGAGCAGGGCGAAGCGGGAGAGACCGTTGATGAAGGCGGCGCCCGTGGCCGCGGCGAACATCCGGTTCTGGAAGATGGTCAGGTCGAGCATCGGGGCCTTTGCGTGGCGCTCGATCAGCACGAACGCGGGCAGCAGCACCGCCGCCGCGATCAGGGACGGCATCACCTGCGGGTCGCTCCAGCTCTCGATGCCGCCGCGTGAGAGCCCGTAGACGAGCCCGGTCAGGCCCGCGACGAAGGTGACCGTGCCGAGCAGGTCGAGGCCGCGAACCGGATCGCGGGTCGACATCTCGTGCAGGACCAGCCAGCCCCAGAGCGCTCCGGCGATGCCGAACGGCACGTTGAACCAGAAGACCCAGTGCCAGGAGATCGCGACGAGCGCGCCGCCGAGCACCGGCCCGATCACAAGGCCGACCGCCGCCACCATCGTGTTGGTGCCCATCGCGAGCCCGAGCTGCTCTCGGGGGAAGGCGTCCGTGACCAGGGCGGGGGCGTTGGCGAAGAGAAGCGCCCCGCCGACGCCCTGCACGATCCGCCAGAGGATCAGCTGCGTGCCGTCAGCGGAGAAGCCCGCTCCGAGGGAGGCGGCGGTGAAAAGCAGGAAGCCGCCGACGTACGCCTTCTTCCGCCCGAAGAGGTCGGAGAGCCGCCCGGCGGTCAGTACCAGGACGGTCGAGGCGATCATGTAGGCCAGAATCACCCAGACGAGCTGAAGAAGGCTGGTCCCCAGCGACCGTTCCAGGTCCGGCAGGGCGATGATCAGCGTGCCCGAGTTGATCGTGGCGAGCAGCATCCCGACGCTGGTGCAGCTGAGGACCCACCACTTGTAATGCTCATGGCCGGCCTCCACCCCCGGTCGAAAGCGGCCCCGACTCCGATCTGATCCGACAAAGCTAACGTTCACGTAAGAATCAGTTTAGCCGATGAATACGACTTTCTGGCAGGCGATCTTCTATCTCCACCTCGTCTCGATGGCGTTCTTCCTGGGCGGCCAGCTGCTGCTGGCGATCGCGGTGGTCCCGGCGCTGCGCGGCGAGGAGAACCGCGAGCAGCTCCGGGCAGTCGCGCGGCGCTTCGGCTGGGGCTCGGTGATCGCGCTCGGCGTCCTGATCGCGACTGGCGCCGCGATGGCGAGTCACCTCGAGATCTGGAGTGACGGGACGCTGCACGTCAAGCTCTCCCTGGTCGCGGTAGCCGTGATCCTCACCGGCATCCACCTCCGCTTCCCGCGCGCACACGTGCTCCAGGCCGCGATCTTCCTGGTGACGCTTGCGATCGTCTGGGAGGCCGTGCAGCTCGCGACCTGATCCGGGGCCCCAGGCGGAATACTTCGGGCGATGGCTGACTTTGACGTCGTTGTCGTCGGCGCGGGGCTCGCGGGACTGACCGCGGCGCGCGAGCTCTCCGGTGCCGGACTGGAAGTGCGGGTGCTCGAGGCGCGCGACCGGGTCGGAGGCCGAACGCTGAGCCAGCCCGTCGGCGAGGGTCCTGAGGACATCGTGGAGCTCGGCGGCCAGTGGGTGGGCCCGACGCAGCACGAGGTGCTCGGCCTCGCCCGGGACCTCGGGATCGGGACCTATCCCACCCACGCCGACGGCAAGAACCTGTTCGAGGACGGGCGCGGCAAGCTGAAGCGCTACCGGGGCACGATCCCGATGCTCGCGCCGCACGTGATGGTCGACTACGGCCAGGCCGACCTGAGGCTCAAGCGGCTGGTCAAGCGGGTCGATCCGGAGGCGCCCTGGGAGGCAGAGGGCGCCGAGCGCCTGGACGAGCAGAGCTTCGGCGGGTGGATCCGGCGCACCGCGAAGACGAGGACGGCCCGCGAGGCGCTGACCGTCGCCTGCCGGGCCGTCTTCGCGACGGAGCCGGCCGACGTCTCGTTGCTCCACGTCCTCTTCTACGCCGCCTCGGCGGGCGGCTGGGACGACCTGCTCGAGACCGAGGGCGGGGCGCAGCAGGACCGCCTCGCCGGGGGCACCCAGCAGCTCTCCGTGCGGATGGCGGAGGAGCTGGGAGACCGGGTCGTGCTGGACGCCCCGGTTCGCTCGATCCGCGTGGACGAGGACGCGGTCGTCGTCGGCGAGCTCGAGGCGCGGCGCGTGGTCGTCGCGGTGCCGCCGGCGCTCGCGGGCCGGATCGAGTACGACCCGCCGCTGCCCGGGCCCCGAGACCAGCTCAACCAGCGGATGCCGATGGGCACGGTGATCAAGTGCATGGCCGTCTACGAGGAGCCGTTCTGGCGCCGGGACGGCCTCAGCGGCCAGGCGATCAGCCTGCCCGGTCCCGCCCAGGTGGTCTTCGACAACACCCCGCCCAACGGAAGCCCGGGCCTGATCGCCTTCCTCGAGGGCCGCGACGCCCGAGAGCTCGCCACGGTGCCCGAGACGGAGCGCCGCGAGGCGGTGCTCCGAGGTTTTCAGCGCCTCTTCGGGCGTCGAGCCGCGCATCCTCTGCTCTACGTCGAGAAGGACTGGAGCGCGGAGCCCTACTCGCGCGGCTGCTACGCCGGCGTCTTCGGGCCGGGCGCCTGGACGGCCTACGGCCGGCTGCTCCGTGAGCCCCTCGGCCGGATCCACTGGGCAGGCACCGAGACCGCGACCCGCTGGATGGGATACATGGACGGGGCGATCCAGTCGGGCAGGCGGGCGGCGGCGGAGGTGCTCCGCTCCGAGGGCGCGGCGATCGCAGACGCCGCGGGCGCCCGAGCAGCGCGAGCACTCTGACGTGCGCCTGATCGACGTCAAGCACCTCGGCCGTGAGCGGGTGATCGGCTGCTGGGAGCTGGACGGCGTTCTGATCGACCCGGGTCCGACGAGCTCGATGGACAACCTGATCGAGGCGCTCGGCGGGCAGGAGCCCCGCGCGCTGCTTCTCACCCACATCCACCTCGATCACGCGGGTGCGGCCGGCAGCCTGGTGCGCCGCTGGCCGGAGCTGCCCGTCCACGTCCACGAGCGCGGCGCGCGCCACCTGGCGGATCCGGCCAAGCTCCTCGCCAGCGCCGAGCGGCTCTACGGCGATCAGATGGATCGCCTCTGGGGCGAGGTCCTGCCGGTCCCGGAGGCGAACCTGAACGTGCTCGGTGGCGGGGAGGAGGTGCTCGGCTTCCGGGTCGCGTACACGCCCGGCCACGCCTCCCACCACGTCAGCTACTTCCACCCGCCCACCGGGCGCGCCTTCGTCGGGGACACCGCGGCGGTGCGGATCCCGCCCAGCGACTGGGTGCTTCCGCCGACCCCGCCCCCCGACATCGACCTGGACCTCTGGGAGGAGTCGATCGACCGGATCCTCGACTGGGAGCCCGGCAGCCTCGGCCTGACCCATTTCGGCGAGGTCGATCGTCCCGAGGCGCACCTCGATCTGGTCCGCGAGCGATTGCGCGAGCAGGGCGAGCTGGCCGCGAAGCTCTCCGCGGAGGAGTTCGAAGCGCGGATCCGTGAGCAAGCCGCCGAGGAGGCCGACCCGGAGACCACGAAGGCGATGCTCCAGGCGGTGCCCCCCGAGCAGCAGTGGCTCGGGCTCGACCGCTACTGGCGAACCCGAGGGGCGAGCTGAGCGCTCAGACGACGAACGCGACGTCGTCGACGTAGCAGTAGGACCACTCCTCGTCGGGCTCGAGCGAGCTGACGATCAGGTGGTCCGACTCGGCGACGTGCTTGCTCGCGTGGCGGTTCGGCGAGGAATCGCAGCAGCCGACCTTGCCGCACGTCCGGCAGACGCGGAGATGCACCCAGCTCGCGCCGATCTTCAGGCATTCCTCGCAGCCCTCGACCTCGGCCGGCTTCGGGACCTGGATCTGGTCCAGGTGCGCGCAGACGGGCGTCTCCTGCATTGCGGCCAGCGTACCGCCGGGCGGAGTCAGGCCTCGGTGAGCTCGAGTCCCGCGGCCGCCACGGTTCGGTCCCTGCCGCTTCGTTTGGCCTCATAGAGGGCGGCGTCGGCTCGGGCGAAGAGCTCGAGCCCGGACTCCGCGCCATCCCATTGCGCGATCCCGGCGGAGACCGTCTGATCGAGCGGCACGCAGTCGCGCAGCGTCTCGATCACCTCTCGCGCCTGTAAGGCGTCCGTCGCCGTGAGCAGCACGGCGAACTCCTCGCCGCCGTAGCGGGCGACCAGATCGGCCGAGCGCAGGCGCTCCCGCCAGAGCGCGGCGACCTCCTTGAGGTGCGAGTCGCCGGCCGGGTGGCCGTTGAGATCGTTGAACTGCTTGAAGAAGTCGAGGTCGAGCAGCGCCATGCAGAGCGGCGTCTCCGTGCGCGCGGCGTGCAGGATCTCGCGCTCGAGCTCCTCGTCCCAGGCCCGGCGGTTCGGCAGGCCGGTGAGCGCGTCGGTCCGGGCAGCCCGCTCCAGGCGCGTGGCGAGGAGTTCGCGCTGGCGGACGAACTCGCTGAGCGTGAAGCCGGTGATCCCCGCGATGAACATCCAGAGCAGCGCCGCGATCGCCTCGGTGGCGGGATAGCCCTGGCCGCTGAGCGCCGGAGAGGGCACCGCGTAGGTGATCCCGACGCCGATCACCGAGACGAGCAACTGGAGGCGGGTTCCGTAGAGGGCGAACCAGAAGACGGGCAGGAGGACCACGGGGCTGTAGGCGGCGATCGCGCTCTCGTTGTAGCCGCGCACCAGCCCGATCATCACGAAGGGCAGCAGGCAGGGAACCGCCTGCATCCAGGCGGGGTGTCGCTCCCAGCGCGGCAGCACCGCCAGGGCGATCGTCACGGGCAGCAGCACCACCGCGAGCAGGTTGCCGAGGTTCGCCCCACCTGGCAGCAGGGGGAGGAGCACGAACCCCATCAGCCCGGCCCCGACCCAGGGCAGCAGGCGCAGGCCCGCGCCATCTCCCTCCAGCGGCCTGCCGCGGGTTGCGTTCAGCCCCGCCTCGATCAGAGGCTGGATCGCACGTCGCCCTTTCATCCCCATTGCCTCTGTCCAAATCGTCGTTTTACGCTCCCGACTCAAGGCCCTTACTGGGTATTCGGGAGCGGACCACCGCGACCGGCGTTGCTGTTAGACCTCCGCCCTCGCTCGTGAAGAAGCTCCTCCCGCTCCTACTCGCCCTCGCCGGGCTGCACCTCTGCGCCGCGCAGGCGTCGGCGACGCCGCAGGGCGTCGTCCAGGGCGGCTACGACGAGGCCACGGGCAAGCTCGAGGGCGGCTTCAAGGTGATGTCGATCAAGCGCGTCTTCTCCGAGAACGAGTGCTACCCCGGCCCCAACGAGGTCGCGACCACCCTGAGGCAGGAGCTGCACACCGAGGTCGTCGTCGCCCCGAACCTCGACTCCGTCCAGGGCACGAACCTGATCAACGTGATCGCGGACCAGACCAACTGCGATCGCCTCGTCCTCGCGCTTCGGGCCGGGCGCAAGCAGAGGATCTTCGTGCTCGACTCCGACTACGGGCCGGTGTACCTGGCGGGCCACAAGGCCAGTGCCGGCAAGAAGCAGGCCGGTGGTGGAGGCCCGCTGAGGAATCTGAGCTCCGCCACCAAGGAGTTCCGGATGCGGGACCCGGACGGCACCTCGCGCCTCGAGGTGCTCTGCCCGGACGGAGCCCAGCCGCTGGGCGGCGGCTTCTTCAACGCCACGCCCCTTGGCAAGGACGGGGAGGGGGTCTACTCGCACTCATACGAGCGGCTCGGCGCCCAGGGCGGGTTCCACGACACCGCGACCCTGGTCGACCCGAAGCAGAAGGCAACCGAGACGCATCGGGTCGTGCTCCAGGTGGTCTGCGGGCGGGGACTGGTGCCGTCGGCCTCCCCGCACGCGACGACCTACGTCCACCGCCACGAGACCGCCTCGGTGACCGCCCACTGCCCGGAGGGGACGGTGATCTTCTCCGGGGGCTTTCAGCGAACCAACTTCACGACCCCCGGGGTGAAGCGCTATGGCGGGCACATCTACGGCGGCGACTACATCACCGAGTCGCGAGCGGACGGCACGGACGGCTGGACGGTGAGCGGCGGCGCCACGGGCGAGAACGGCGGCGAGCTGACCGCGATCGCCTACTGCGGCAGGGACTCGAGCCTGCCGATCAAGGAGGTCTCCAGCGAGGTCTCGGTCGGGGAGGGCAGGGCGGCGTCCGCGACCACGCCGAGCTGTCCCGACGGCTACACCCTGATCTCGGGCGGCTTCAGCTTCAACGGCTCCCACGACGCCCTCTTCGCGAATGGCTACTTCACCCGCGCCGGCACCTGGGCGGCCACCGGCTACGGCTGGTTCGGCTCAGCGAACCTGACCGCCTACGGCTACTGCGCGCAGGCCCGCGACAATCTCGATCGCGGCGACTTCCCCGCGGAGCCGCCGCAGGGACCACCTCCCACCGGCGGTGGCCACACCGTGCTCTACATAGTGGGCGGGGCGATCGCGCTCATCATCCTGGCGCTCTTCCTGCGCCGCAGGCAGGTCGTCAGGCGGCGGAAGCGGCGAGGGCTCGTCAGGCGACGCCCGCGACCGAGCCAGTAGCCAGGCCCGCTCGCTGTCAACCGGCTGACCACTTCTTGCGTCGCAGGTGCTCGCGTCGCATCCTGGTGTGGAGATGGATCTTCCAGTCGTCATATCCGGGTTCGTGGTGCTCGATGTCATGCTCAGCGCCCAGGTCGGCCTCGCCGTCCGGGATCTGGGTAAGGACCACCCCGCCGAGACGTCCGACCCGAGCGCACCTGCAGCGCACCCGGCTCACAAGCCATAGGCACAAACGAAGGAGCCGGCGAACGGGTTCGCCGGCTCCCATCGATGCTCCGCTGGATCAGGCGGTGACTCCGGCCTTCTCCCGGGTTCCGCTGGGAGCGACCTCGAGCGAATGCACCACGCGCTCGGTGGAGAGCTCGTGTGCCGTCAGCCCGACGATCGCGGCCGAGAGGACCGCGAGGGCTCCTGCGAATGACAACGAGATCGATCCCGCGGTGAGCAGGGTCTCGATGATCATCAACCCGCCGAGCACCATGATCGCGGTGTTGAGCGCGCGATGTACGACGCCTGGGCGGGGCAGCATCGCCGCGCCGATGAGGGCGAAGGCGATACCGGCGGCGAGCGTCAGCCACTCGACGGTCGCGCCCGAGAAGGCCTGCGTGACGACGACGATGAATCCGGCCACGAGAGCCAAGGCGAGATATGAGAAATAGCGAAGGGTCATTGGTGACCTCCTTCTGATTAGATAGTCTAAATGTAAGACACACTAATTAAATGGCGGATACAGCGGAGACAAGGCGAAGGGACGATCCGGTCAGCGAGCGGACCGAGCTGGCTTCCTTCGCCGCGGTCTGGGAGCAGTTCGTCGTGGCGCTCCGTCGCTCGCAGGCTCGAAACCGCAGCTCCGGTGACCGGCTGTCCCTGTCTCAATGGGACCTGCTTCGGGCCCTGGGACAGAACGGCGGTCTGCCGGTCGGCAAGCTCGCCCGCGCGGCGAGGGTCCGGCCGGCCACCGCGACCCGTGTTCTCGATGGGCTCGAGCGAAGCGGGTTCGTCCGCCGGACCCGCCCCGCGTCCGATCGCCGCACCGTGACCGTCAAGCTGACGGCCGAGGGCAGGCGGCGGCTGGAGCGCACCCAGCGCTGGATCTCCGCTCGCGAGCGGCGCCTCTTCCAGAGCCTGGCGCCCGATGAGCGGGAGCAGAGCGAGCGCCTGCTTACCCATCTCGCCCAGCTCATCGAAGAGCTCTAGCGGCCCGAGGCCCTCAGGTGGTCTGCACCTCGGTCGCCTGGCGTTCGCGCACCGGCTCCCCCTCCTCGCCGGGCATCAGCACGTGGCGCGACCCGGGCACGCCGAACTCGTACGGTCCGCCGACGACGCGGGGAATCGCCTCGAAGTTGAAGACCGGCGGCGGCGAGGAGACCTGCCACTCGATGGTCTTGGCGCGCCAGGGGTTCGGGCCGGCCTTGGGGCCGAAGCGCCAGCTGACGATCATGTTGTAGAGGAAGATCAGCTGGGCGGCGCCGAGCAGGAACGCGCAGCAGGAGATGAAGAGGTTCCAGTCCCCGAAGACCGCCGCGTAGTCGGCGACGCGGCGGGGCATCCCCTCCATCCCGATCCAGTGCATCGGGATGAACGTGCCCCAGGTGCCGATCAGGGTGAGCCAGAAGTGCAGACGACCGAGGCGCTCGTCGTACATCCGCCCGGTGATCTTCGGGAACCAGTGATAGAGACCCGCGAAGACGGTGAACATCGAGCCGGCGAAGAGCACGAAGTGGATGTGGGCGACGATGAAGTAGGTGTCCGTGACGTGGATGTCCAGCGGGATCATCGCGACCATCACTCCCGAGATGCCGCCGATGACGAAGCTGCACACGAACCCGAGCGCAAAGAGCATCGCGGTCGAGCGGAGGTGGATCTTGCCCTGGAAGAGGGTCGCCAGCCAGGAGAAGATCTTGACCCCCGTCGGCACGGCGATCAGCACCGAGGTGAACATCATCGGCACCCGCAGCCAGCTGAACATCCCGGCGACGAACATGTGGTGCGCCCAGACGCTGTAGGAGAGGATCATCACTCCGACCAGGGACATGGCCATCAGCCGGTAGCCGAAGATCGGCTTGCGGGAGTGAGCGGTGATCACCTCGCTGACGATCCCGAACCCCGGCAGGATCATGATGTAGACGGCCGGGTGGGAGTAGAACCAGAAGATGTGCTGGTAGCTGACCACGTCGCCGCCGTAGGCCGCCTGGAAGAAGTTGGTGTGCAGGACGCGGTCGAAGAGGACCATCAGCTGGACCCCCGCGAGGAACGGAGCCGCCGCGACCACCAGCAGGGAGGTCGTCATGTTGGCCCAGACCAGCAGCGGCAGGCGCCAGAAGTTCATCCCCGGCGCCCGCATGGAGATGACGGTGACCAGGAAGTTCACCGAGGTGGCGATGGTCGAGAAGCCGGAGACGTTCATGGCGAGGTTGAAGAACGACTGCCCCAGGGGCGCCCCGGTCGATAGCGGGGCGTAGCCGGTCCAGCCGGCGTCGAAGGCGCCGCCGGGAAGCGCGAAGCTGGTCAGCAGCAGGGCCCCCGCCATCAGGAGCATCCAGTAGCTCAACGCATTCAGGCGCGGGAACGCCATGTCCGGCGCGCCGATCATCAGCGGCAGGACGTAGTTCGCGATCCCGGCGAACACCGGGATCACCACCAGGAAGATCATCACCGTGCCGTGCATCGAAAAGACCTGGTTGTAGCCGCTGACGTCCAGGATCTGGGTGCCGGGCTGGGCCAGCTCGGCGCGGATCAGCATCGCCATCGCCCCCCCGATGAAGAAGAAGATCATCGTCGTGACGATGTATTGGACGCCGATCACCTTGTGATCGGTGTTGAAGTGGAAGTAGTCGCGCCAGCTGTACGCGCCGTGGTCGTCGTGCTCGCGCTCCGCCGGGAGGGTCCGAGCCCCGACCGCCCAGCGCAGCCAGTAGTCGAAGCAGCCGATGCCCCAGAGAAACCCGATCGTCCCCGTGAGTGCCCCCACCACCACGTGCGGATAGCCGGTGGGCTGGCTCTGAATGAGGGGCAGGCCTGCGATCGCACGGAGCGCGAGCACCAGCCCCGCTCCAAGGCCGGCTGCGACCACCATCCCGATCACCGCCCGCGGCCAACCGGCCCGCCTGATCTGAAATCCCCGCCGGCGCTCGCTTGGTCGGGCTGCGGTGATCGTCCCGGGCATTCCCCTCGAAACTAGCGCCGGGGATCATTAAGGTCCAATATCTATGTCGGCGATAATCGATAGCTAGTGGATATCGAACTTCGCCACCTGCGCTACTTCCTCGCCGTCGCCGAGGAGCTCCACTTCGGGCGGGCCGCGGCGAGGCTGCGGATCGCGCAGCCGCCGCTCAGCCAGCAGATCCGCAAGCTCGAGGACGAGCTCGGGGTGGAGCTCTTTCATCGCACGAGCCGCCGGGTGGAGCTCAGCGAGGCCGGGCAGGCGCTCCTGCCGGAGGTGCGGCTGCTCTTCGAGCAGGTCGGTCGCGCGACAGATGCGGCTCAGCATGCGGACCGCGGCACGAGCGGACACCTGCGGATCGGCTTCGTCGGCTCGGCCGCCGACGGCCCCCTGCCGCGGATCGTCGGCGGGTTCCGCCAGGAGCTCCCGGGCGTCTCGCTGACGCTCAACGAGCTGGGCGTCGATGAGCAGCTCGAGGCCCTGCGGGCCGGCCGGCTCGACGTCGGCTTCGTGCGGGGCCCCCTCGACGAGCAGGGGCTCAACGTCGCCGAGATCTATAACGAGCCGCTGGTCGTCGCGATCCCGCAGCGACACCGATTTGCGCGCCGCAAGCAGATCTCGGCGAGGGATCTGCGGGGTGAGGCGCTCGTGCTCTTGTCACGCGAGGAGGTGCCCGGCCTCTTCGACCAGGTGATCGCCATCTGCCAGCAGCACGGGTTCAACGCGTCCGTCGAGCAGCAGTCCACCAGCATCCAGGCCGTGCTCGGCCTGGTGGCCGCAGGCCTCGGAGTCTCAGTACTGCCGAGGTCCGTCGAGTCGCTGCGCCGGGTCGGCGTGCGCTTTCTGCCGCTGCGCGGCTCGCGGACCACCCTGCTGGTCGCCTGGCGCGAGGATGGCCG
>DATBHQ010000194.1:0-4290 GCA_036557385.1 Solirubrobacterales bacterium
GGAGATGATCGACGAGTTCCTGGCGGACGCCAAGGAGCGCATGCAGAAGTCAATCGAGTCGACCCGCAACGAGCTCGCCACGGTGCGCACCGGACGCGCCTCGCCGCATCTGCTGGACCGGCTCGTGGTCGACGCCTACGGCGCCCAGAGCCCGATCAAGCAGCTCGCGCAGGTGAACGCCACCGACGCGCGGCTGCTCACGCTCACCCCCTATGACAAGTCGACGATCTCCGCGATCGAGAAGGCCGTCATGGAGTCGGACCTCGGGCTGACCCCGTCCAACGATGGCAACGTGATCCGCCTCCAGATCCCGGAGCTCACCGAGGAGCGGCGCAAGGAGCTCGTCAAGGTCGTCCACAGCGTCGCCGAGCAGGGGAAGGTCGCCGTGCGCAACATCCGCCGCGACGTCATCCACGATCTCCGCGAGCTGAAGAAGGAGGGCGACGCCGGCGAGGACGAGGAGCATCACGGCGAGTCCGAGCTCCAGAAGCACACTGACGCGGCGATCGGCGAGATCGATTCGCTCCTGAAGGGCAAGGAGGAAGAGATCCTCGAGGTCTAGGGCGGGCCTCCCGGTTCTCGCCGCCCAATGCCAGCGGAATACGTCGCGATCATCACCGACGGGAACGGCCGCTGGGCGAAGCAGCGCAGCCTGCCGGTGATCGAGGGGCACCGGGCCGGAGCGGACATCGTCAAGGAGCGCCTCCGCGACGCCGTCGAGTTCGGCGTCAAGGAGCTCACCGTCTTCTCCTTCTCGACCGAGAACTGGACCCGGCCGCGCGAGGAGGTGGACGGCCTGATGGCGATGTTCGCCGAGCGGATCGACAGGGAGACGCCCGAGCTCGACGAAGAGGGTGTCCGCATGCGCTTCATCGGACGCCGTGAGGGGATCAGCGACGAGCTCATCGACCGCATGGACTGGGCCGAGCAGAAGACCGCCGGAAACGACCGGATCACGCTGTTCGTCGCCTTCAACTACGGCGGCCGGGCCGAGATCCTGGATGCCGCCGCGGCGTATGAGGGGGGCGGCGAGGAGGAGTTCGAGAGCCGCCTCTACGCCCCCGAGATGCATGACCCGGACCTGCTCATCCGGACCAGCGGCGAGCAGCGGATCTCCAACTACCTGCTCTGGCAGTGCGCCTACTCGGAGTTCGTCTTCCGCGACGAGCTCTGGCCCGACTTCGACCGCGAGGCCTTCGGGGCGTCCCTCGCGGAGTACGAGGAGCGCCGGCGGCGCTTCGGGGCAAGGGACTGATGATCGAGGACCTCGATCCGCCCTCGTTCGACTTCGGCCGCGAGCGCGAGGAGAGAACGCGCGAACGCGACCGGGAGCGCGAGCCCAGCTTCCTCCCTGATCCCGACGACCTGCTCGACTTCGACGAGCCGGGAGAGGGGCGAACGGTCGCGGCTGAAGACGAGCCGGCGCGTGAGCGAATCCACCCACGGTGGCAGCGCTTCGTCCCCGAGATGTCGGAGACGACCTCCCGGGTGGTGGTCGCCATCCCGTGGATCATCTTCGCGATCGCGATCGTCGGCATCGGCGGGGACGTCTTCGCGCTGGCGCTGGTGGCGCTCGGGATCCTCGGCCTGCGGGAGTTCTTCCGCATGGCGGCACAGGTCCACCCGATCGTGCTGCCGGGCTACGCGACGGTGGCGGCGATGGTGCTCGCCGCCCACTTCGGGGACTCCTTCCAGATCCTGCTGGTCTTCGCGTGCCTCTTCCCGGTGGCGTTCGTATTCGCGGCGCTGCGCCGCTCTCACGAGCTGATCACCACGTCCATCGCCTTCACGGTGCTGGGGGTCGCCTGGATGGGCCTCGGCTTCTCGCATGCGGTCCTCCTCCGCGACCTGCCGACGCACGGCGCCGCGCTGCTGATCGACGTGCTCGTCGCGACCTTCCTCTCGGACACCGCCGCCTACGCCGCCGGGAGGCTCTTCGGCACGCGCAAGATCACCCCTCGGATCTCCCCGAACAAGACGCTCGAGGGCCTGATCGGCGGGTTCGTCGGCGGCACGCTCGGCTTCTGGTTCGCCGGGCTCTACCAGGACTGGCTGCCTGGACTCGACGCGCTCATCATGGGGGCCTGCATCGCGTTGGTCGCGCCGCTCGGCGACCTGTTCGCCTCGATGCTGAAGCGGGACCTCGGCGTGAAGGACACGGGCAGCCTCTTCGGTCCGCACGGCGGCCTGATCGACCGCCTCGACGCGGTGCTCTTCACCGTCGTCGCGGGCTACTACCTCTCGGTGGCCTTCGTCTACTAGAGCTCGAGCGACCTCCCGAGCTTGCGCTCGAACTGGGCGCGGTCGAAGAAGATCCGGTTCTCGATCACCTTGCCGTCCTGGACCTTGATCCGGTCGACGCCCTCTTGCTCGATCCGCTCGCCGTCGGCGTTCGTGGCGTGAGCGATCCAGCGTATGAAGATGTGCTCCCCGTCGTCGGCCGATTCCTGAGGGCTCAGGGTCAGGTCCGGCACCCGGCTGAGCAGCTCGTGCAGCTTGCCCACGTACTCATCGCGGCCGCGCACCGGCTCGTCGCTTCCCGGCCAGTAGCCCACGACGTCGTCGTGGATGTCCTCCGAGGGCGCCGCGTTGTGGGGGTCCGCCCAGAACTCACGAAATGTCTCGGCCGTGTACGCCACGCCGCTAGCGTCGCCTCCGCCGCCGGACCGAGCTGATGGTGAGGTCCGCCGGCGCGCCCGGGGCATCCAGCGGACGCTCCGAGCCGAACTTGAAGCTGCTGTCGTCGAGCTCCTCGCGGGCGGTGTCTGAGACCAGGACCTCGCCGGCGGTCGCCGCGTCACCCACGCGCGCGGCGATATTGACGTCCACGCCGAGGAAGTCGCCCTTCACCTTGCGCGGCTTGCCCTTGTGGACCCCGGCGCGCTGCCGGGGGCCGTAGCCCCCGACCTCGATCTCGCCGATCCCCTGCTGGGAGTCGAGGGCCGCCCTGACGGCCTGCTCGGCGTCGCTGAAGACCGCCATCGCACCGTCGCCGAGTCGCTTGACGATCGCGCCCTTGTTGGAGGAGATGGCCTTCTGCTCGACGTCGCCCACCTGCCGCAGGACCTCAAGGGCGGCCTCGTCGCCGGCTCGGAGGGCCCAGTCCGAGAAGCCGACCAGGTCCGTGAAGAGGATCGCCACGTCGGCGCTCCCCCGCCGGCGCCTCTGCGCCTCCGAGAGAGCCTGCCACGCCTGCAGCGCGCCCTTGCCGATCTCGCGCAGGGCGCTGTCGCCCTCGGGCTGCACCTCGGCGACCAGGCGCTGCATCGGTTCGGGCATCTCGCCGGTCTCCGGCTCGCCGCCCGGGATCAGGCTCCTCAGGAACCTCGCCGTCCTGACGACCTGCGGGTTCGAATCGGTCCGCCGGACGACGTCGCGAATGGTCTCCCCGTCATCTGCCTGACCGGACCTGCTGCGCCTTCCACGCCTGGCGGGCATGCATGCATCCTCGCAACGGCGCAACTTCTTCGCCTCATGCTGTTTTGTCAGCGAACGCTCACGACGGCATGAAAGGGAGTGGTTCCGGAATGAAGAAGCTGTTCAAGCACCGGCCCTCGGCGGGCCTGGTGGTCGGTTTCATCGCCCTCTGCGTGGCACTCGGCGGCGGCGCATACGCGGCGAGCAAGAAGAAGGTCGAGTACAAGGGTCTCAGCAAGGACGCGCGCCTCAAGGTCCTCGGCGTCGGCTCCACGAACGCCCAGACGGGCACCACGCCCTGTGACCCGAAGCCCGGCGATGCCTTCACCAAGTGCACCGAGATCGGGGTGAATGGCTCGACGGCCTTCCCGCGGCGCTACCTGGTCGTCTTCGACGGCACCATCGATGGCGGCACGGCTGAGGCGGCCGGCATCTGCCACCTGGAGATCGACGGCACCGAGATCAACGGCACGAAGACCAACGTGCGCACGGCCAATGACGGTCGGATCCAAGGAGTCGGCATCAACATCATCACCACCCCGCAGGGTGGGAAGCACACGATCGCGGCCGCCTGTCGAGAGACCAGCGGCGACCTGAAGCTGCCGCAGTTCGAGCTCTCGTCGGTGATGACCCGATAGAGCCCGACCCAGCGGGAACGTTTCGTGAACGGGAGGCCCACGGGCCTCCCGTTTTCACGTAAGGGGTGAAATTCGCCGTTTACGAGGCATTTCGCCCGAGACCTACACTGGGGCGCCCGTGAAGCGCGTCCTCGTACTCGGCTCGACCGGATCGATCGGCACCCAGGCCCTCGAGGTGATCTCCGCCGGCGAGGGCCTGCGGGTCGCGGGCCTCTCGGCCGCTTCGAGCTGGGAG
>DATBHQ010000195.1:0-19244 GCA_036557385.1 Solirubrobacterales bacterium
CCGATGCCCAGCTCGTCCGCGCGCTCCGCGAGCGCCTCTATGACCAGGGCGATGTGCTCGTTCTCGTCGACACCCAGCTCCGCGATCCCGCGCTGGATGTCATCGCGGTTCACCGCGGCGGCGAACGAGGGCTGCTTGAGCTTCTTCTTCACCGACTTCGGCTTCATGCCCTCGATCCCGGTGGGGCGGACCAGGGCGCAGGCGGCCACGAAGCCGGAGAGCTCGTCCACGCCGTAGAGGGTCTTCGCCATCTGCGTCTGCCTGGGCACGCCCATGAAGTCGGCGTGGCCGGCGACGGCGTCGATCACCTCCTGCGGGTAGCCGCGCTCCACCAGCTCCTTGATCGCGTAGCGCGGGTGGCCGGTGTCGAGATCCGGATAGCGCTCGTAGTCGAGGTCGTGGACCAGACCGGTGACCGCGTAGGCCTCCTCGTCCTCACCCCACTTGCGGGCATAGGCGACCATCGCCGCCTCGACGCCCAGCAGGTGCTTTCGCAGCGAGTCCGACTCCACCCACTCCGTGACCAGCTGCCATGCATCGTCTCGTGAGATCTCCGCCATGGGGCGCATTACTCTAGGCGGCCATGGAGAAATTCATCATCCAGGGCGGCGTGCCCCTGTCCGGGGAGATCATCCCGGCCGGGAACAAGAACGCCGCGCTCCCGATCCTGGCCGCGTGCCTGCTGACCGACGAGGAGCTTCTGATCCGGAACGTCCCGCGGATCCGCGACGTCGAGTCGATGCTCGGCCTGCTCGAGCGCCTAGGCGTCAAGGTCTCCTGGACCGGCGAGAACGAGGTCCGGCTGCACGCCGATCAGATCCCCGGAACCGAGGTCGACGAGGAGCTCGCCAACCGCATCCGCGCCTCGTTCCTGGTCGCGGGGCCCCTGCTGGCGCGCTTCGGCGAGGTGCGCATGCCGCCACCGGGCGGCGACACGATCGGGCGCCGGCGGCTCGACGCGCACCTCGACGCCTTCCGGGACCTGGGCGCGAGCGTCGACGGCGACGTCTGGATCGAGATCTCCGGCCCGTCGGGCGGCCTGCGGCCGACGCGGATCTTCATGGACGAGCCGTCGGTGATGGGGACGGAGAACGCCCTCCTCGCCGCGGCCCTCACGGAGGGACCGACGACGATCGCCAACGCCGCCTCCGAGCCGCACGTGCAGGACCTGGCCCGGCTGCTCTGCAAGATGGGAGCGCAGGTGGATGGGATCGGATCGAACGTGATGACCGTCCACGGCCGCACCCGGCTCGGCGGGGCCGAACACGACGTCTGCTCGGATCACATCGAGGTCGCCAGCTTCATGACCCTGGCCGCAGCGACCGGCGGCGAGCTCCGCATCCGCAACGTCGTCCCGGAGGACCTGGAGGGCATCCGGAGGCACTTCCGCCGGCTGGGGCTTCAGACCATGCTCGAGGGGACGGCCCTGCTCGTCCCGCCGAACCAGAAGCTGACGATTCGCGACGACCAGGGTGACGCGATCCCGAAGATCGACGACGGCCCCTGGCCGGCCTTCCCGGCCGACCTCACCTCGATCGCTCTCGCGCTCGCCACGCAGGCCGACGGGACGATCGTGATCCACGAGAAGATGTTCGAGAACCGCCTGTTCTTCGTCGACAAGCTGGTTGCGATGGGCGCTCGGATCCACCTCTCCGACCCGCACAGGGCGGTGGTGAGTGGTCCGAGCCGTCTTCATGGGGCCCGGCTGGAGAGCCCCGACATCCGCGCGGGCATGGCGATGCTCATCGCCGCCCTGGCCGCGGAGGGCACCTCGGAGATCGGCAACGTCGCGCAGATCGACCGCGGCTATGAGCGGATCGACATGCGCCTGCGCGACCTCGGAGCCCGCATCGAGCGGGTCTCCGCGGAGCGCGTCCCCGCCTAGGGCTCGACCAGCTGGAAGACCTCCAGGTTGTGGAGTTCCTCGATCTGGGGCTGTGGCCCAGGACCATCCCCGCCCATCACCTCTGCCACGGCTGGGCCGAGCGTGCTCTCGGCGAACGCGCCGAACTTCTCGGCCGACTCCCAGATGTCGACGACCTTCATCGTGCCGCCCTTGTCGGCCGCCGAGTGCGCGATCAGCCCGTCGGGTGGGTCCGCTCCGATCTTCTCGTTCACGGCGTCGTACTGATCCGCGGTTGCCTCGAACTCCAGCGTCATGCGTACCGCCACGTGATCCTCCTTCTTCGCCCCCCTTGCGTGAGCGACAAGATCCTATTCGAGCGTTTGAGGCCCCACGTCTAAGGTCCGGGCGATGATCCACCCGACCCCGCCCGGGACAAGAGACATCCTCCCCGAGGAGATGCGGGAGCTGCGCGCGCTGGAGGCCTCGCTGCGCGGAGCCTTCGACGAGCACGGCTATGGGGAGGTCTCCACGCCCACGATCGAGTACGCCGAGGCGCTGCGGCGCGGGGACGAGCGCTACGCGAACGCCGCCTATCGCTTCTTCGACGAGCGCGGCGAGCTGCTCGCGATGCGCTCGGACATGACCATCCCGATCGCCCGCCTGGTCTCCACCCGGATGCCGGACGTCGAACCGCCGATCCGCCTCTCCTACATCGCCAACGCGTTCCGGGCGGTCAATCCGCAGCGGGGTCAGATGAGGGAGTTCACCCAGGCCGGGGTGGAGCTGCTCGGCGCCCCGGCACCGGACGGCACCGCGGAGGTGATCGAGGTGCTGAGCGCGGCGCTCGACGCCGCCGGGCTCACGCGTGCCGTGGTCGGCCTCGGTGACGCCGATCTCTATCGCCAGCTCCTGGGCGAGCTCGGCGTCCCGGACGAGGCCGGCGAGAGGATCCTCGATCGGCTGGCGACGCATGATCTGGTCGGCCTCGAGCTGGCCGTGGACGATGTCGAGGGCCTGGCCGCGGAGGCCCGCGCCACCCTGCTGGCGCTGCCCGCGATGCGCGGCGGCCCCGAGGTACTCGACCACGCGACGGAGCTGGGTGGCCAGGCGGTGAAGCGCGCGACGGGGCGGATGCGCGCGACGTATGAGTCGCTGGCCGCGCGGGGGGTGGCCGACCGCGTCCAGCTCGACCTCGGGCTGCTCCGCGACCTCGGCTACTACACCGGCGCGATCCTCGAGGTCTATGACCCGGCGCTCGGGCACATCCTCGGGGGCGGCGGCCGCTACGACGGGCTGCTGGGGCGCTTCGGCCGCGAGCTGCCCGCCGTCGGCTTCGCGCTCTACGTGGAGCGGTTGCACGTCGCACAGGCCGAGGAGGAGCGAGCGGGAGCGGAGGTGCGGTGATGCCGCGGGTGGTGGAGGCCACGCGCGCCCGCGAGGGCGGCCCGCTGAAGCTGGCGCTGCCGCGCGGAGCCCTCTGGCCCGAGACGCTCGATGCGCTCGACCGCATCGGCGTCGACACGACCGAGCTGCGCTCAGACTCGCGCGCCCTGGTCTTCGAGTCCGGGGGGCTCAGCCTGGTGACGATGCGGCCTTCCGACGTCCCCACCTACGTCGAGGCGGGGGCCGCCGACCTCGGGATCACCGGCAAGGACGTCCTGCTGGAGCAGCCGGACCGGATCGTCTACGAGGTGCTCGACCTCCGCTACGGGGGCTGCCGCATGGTCCTGGCGGGAAGGGAGGGGGACACGGCGCTGGACGAGGACGAGCGCCGGCTGGGCGGAATGCGGATCGCGACCAAGTACCCGCGGGTCGCCGAGCGCCACTTCGAGGAGACCGGCCGCCGAGCCGAGGTGATCGAGGTGAAGGGCTCGGTCGAGCTCGCGCCGCTCTCGGGCCTGGCGGACGGGATCGTCGATCTCGTCGCCACCGGCAGAACGCTGGCCGAGAACGGCCTCGAGGTCCGCGAGGAGATCGCCACCTCGACCGCCCGCCTGATCGCCAACCGCGTGTCGCACAAGCTGCGCGCGGCCGAGGTCGACGAGCTGGTCGAGCGACTGCGCCCGGAGGGGATCCGATGAGGCTTCAGAGCTTCGACTGGGACGGCCGGGATCCGGCGAAGCTGGCCGCGGAGATCCGCGCCCTGCAGCCTCCTCTCGGCGATCTGACCGAGACCGTGGCCGAGATCATCGCCGCGGTCCGCGAGGGAGGCGATGAGGCGGTCAGCGATCTCGAGGCTCGCTTCGGGAGCGAGGCAGTCGATCCACGAACCATGCCCGTGCCCGATCGCGAGATCCGCGCCGCGCTCGAGCGAGTCGATCCCGAGACCCGATCCGCGCTGGAGACCGCCGCGGCCAACATCCGCGCCGTGGCGGAGGCCCAATTGGCCGAGGAGCGGGGCCTGCGGCTGGAGCAGGGCCAGTCGGTGGAGCTGCGGGACGTACCGGTGGGCTCGGCCGGCATCTACGCGCCGGGGGGGGCCGCTTCGTATCCCTCGACCGTGCTGATGGGCTGCCTGCCGGCCAAGGCGGCGGGTGTGGGGCGCGTCGTCCTCGCCACGCCGCACGGCGGCGGCGATCGCCCCCTCTCGGACCTGGTGATGGCGGCCGCGGCGATCGGGGGCGCGGACGAGGTCTATCCGCTGAGCGGCGCCCAGGCGATCGCGGCCCTCGCCATCGGCACCGAGCTGATCCCGGCGGTCAACGTGATCGCGGGCCCGGGCAACCGCTACGTCCAGGAGGCCAAGCGCCAGCTCGCGGGCACGGTCGGCATCGACGGGATCGCGGGGCCGTCTGAGCTGATGGTGGTCGCCGGCGACACGGCGAACGCCGCCTGGGTCGCGCTCGACCTCTGCGCCCAAGCAGAGCACGGCTCGGACGGGTTGCTGGTGGCGGCCGCGGTCGAGACTGTGATCCTGGATGCGATCGAGGAGAGCGTCAAGCGAGTAGCAGCGGACCGGGGTATCGCCGAGGATGCAGCTCTCGCCCTGGTGGCGGTCCCCGACACGGTTGCCGCCGTCCAGCTCGCGAACGCGATCGCTCCGGAGCATCTCCAGCTGGTCACCGAGGATGCGACCCTGCTCTCGCACGCCGTGAGGACGGCGGGATGCGTCTTCGTCGGACCGGAGTCGGCGACCGCCTTCGGCGACTACGCGGCCGGTTCCAATCACGTGCTGCCCACCGGCGGGGCGGGGCGCTTCCAGGGCCCCCTCGGGCCCGGTGTCTTCCGGCGCCGCATCTCGATCGTCGAGATGACGCAGGGCGCGGCCCGGGAGCTCGCGCCGGCGGTCGCTACATTGGCCCGCGCCGAGGGCTTCCCGCTGCACGCCGAATCAGCGGAGGCGAGGACTGAGAAATGAGCCGCACCGCCGAGATCAACCGGGAGACGAAGGAAACCAAGGTCGAGCTTCGCCTCGACCTCGACGGCGGCGATGCCAAGGTCTCGACCGGGGTCGGCTTCCTCGACCACATGCTCGAGCTGCTCGCCCGTCACGGCGGGCTGGGGCTCGAGCTCGAGGCGAGTGGCGACCTTCAGACCGGCGCCCATCATACGACCGAGGACGTCGGCATCTGCCTCGGGCAGGCGATCGACGAGGCGCTCGGCGACCGGTCCGGGATCCGCCGCTACGGCTCGGCGCTGGTGCCGATGGACGAGGCGCTGGGCGAGTGCGCGATCGACATCTCCGGCAGGCCCTACTGCGCCTTCGACGCGGACCTCCCCGATGTGAGCATCGCCGGATTCGACTCGGAGCTCGCCGAGGAGTTCTTCCGCGCGGTCTCCAACAACGCGAAGCTGACGCTCCACATCTGGGTCCGCTCCGGCTCGAACGCCCACCACATGGTCGAGGCCTCCTTCAAGGCCTTCGCGCGGGCGCTCCGCGAGGCGGTCTCGATCGATCCGGACGAGACCGGCGTGCCCTCCACCAAGGGCACTCTCACCGAATGACCCGGATCGCGATCCTCGACTACGGGATGGGCAACCTCCGTTCGGTCGAGAAGGCCCTGGAGCGGGTGGGCGCCGAGGCCGAGATCACGTCCGGACCCGACCGGGTCGAATCGGCGGGTGGCGTGATCCTGCCGGGCGTCGGCGCCTTCCCGCGCGCGATGGAGCGCGTCCGGCAGCTGGGGCTCGACGGCGTGGTGGCCGGCCGCATCGACGCCGGCGTCCCCGTCCTCGGCATCTGCCTCGGCCTCCAGCTCCTCTTCGAGTCCTCGGTCGAGAACGAGGGCGCGAGCGGCCTGGCGCTGTTGGATGGCGTGGTCGCCCCGCTGGAGGCGAACGGCTACAAGGTCCCGCACATCGGCTGGTCGCCGGTGCGCTGGGAGCATGAATCCCGCCTCACGGAGGGCCTGGGGGAGGAGACGCCGTTCTACTTCGTGCACTCCTTCGCACCCCGTCCGGTTACCGGCGGCGACGTGCTCGGCACCGCCGCCTACGGCGAGCGATTCGCGTGTGCGGTCGAGCGCCCGCCCCTCTATGGGGTCCAGTTCCATCCCGAGAAGTCGAGCTCGGCGGGACTGAGGCTGCTGCGCAACTTCGCGGCGATCTGCAGTTGATCCTCCTGCCGGCGATCGACATCCGCGACGGCAAGGCCGTCCGGCTGATCCAGGGCGACTACGAGCAGGAGACGGCCTATGACGACGACCCGGCCGTCGCGGCCCGGCGCTGGGTGGAGGGGGGCGCGCGCTGGCTGCATGTCGTAGACCTCGACGGCGCCCGGGCGGGTGAACCGGTCAATCTCTCCCACGTGCGCCGGATCGTGTCCGCCGTCAACGTCCCGGTGCAGCTCGGCGGCGGGCTGCGCGACTCCAAGAAGGTGGAGGAGGCGATCTCCTCCGGCGCCGAGCGCGTGGTGCTCGGCACGGCGGCGATCCGCGACCCGGAGATGGCCGAGGCGATCGCGGCGGCCCACGGCGGGCGCGTCGTCGCGTCTGTGGATTCCCGATCAGGGAAAGTGGCCGCAGAGGGGTGGACCCAGGAGTCCGAGCTCGGCCCCGTCGAGGTGATCCGCGAGCTCACCCGGAGGGGGCTGCAGCGCTTCGTCTACACGCCGGTCGACGTCGACGGCCTGATGGAGGGCCCGGACCTCGACTCGCTGCGCGAGGTCGCGGCGGCCACCGACAGCGGGGTGCTCTATTCGGGGGGCATCGGGTCGCTCGACGATCTGCGCGCGCTCGCCGCCCTCGGGCTGGACAACGTGGAGGGCGTGATCGTGGGCAGGGCGCTGTATGAGCAGCGCTTCACGGTTGCCGAGGCGCGGACGGCGCTCGGCCCATAGGCTCCGCCCCATGAGGAGGCTCTTCGGGCCGTTCTTCGTCTTCGCGGGGATCATGCACTTCGTCAAGACCCGCGCGTACGAGCGGATCATGCCCCCGTACATCCCGCGTCACCGCGAGGTCGTCTACGTGAGCGGCGTCGCGGAGATCGCCGGCGGCCTGGCGACCATGCACCCGGCGACCCGCCGCGCCGGCAGCGCCTGGAGCATCGCCACGCTGATCGCCGTCTTCCCGGCCAACCTCCACATGGCGATCGAGTGGGAGCGCTACGAGAAGGCGGTGCCCGGCGGCCGGGCAGCGCTGAATGCCCGCCTCCCGGTCCAGCTGCTCTTCATCGCCTGGGCCTACGCGGCCGGCGACTGGGACTAGCAGCCGAGCCCACCGGTCTAGCCTTTGGGCATGGTCCTGAAGCGGGTCATCCCGTGCCTGGACGTCGACAACGGTCGCGTCGTCAAGGGCACGAACTTCGTCGACATCCGCGACGCCGGGGATCCGGTGGAGCTCGCCGAGCGCTACGACGCCGAGGGGGCTGACGAGCTCGTCTTCCTCGACATCACCGCCTCTCATGAGAGCCGCGACACCATCGTCGAGCTGGCGCGCCGCACGGCGGACAACGTCTTCATCCCCTTCACGATCGGCGGCGGCATCCGATCGGTGGAGGACGCGCAGGCCGTGCTCGACGCGGGCGCCGACAAGGTCTCCGTCAACTCCGCCGCGCTTGAGCGCCCCGAGCTGATCTCCGAGCTCGCCGGCGTCTTCGGCTCGCAGTGCGTGGTGATCGCGATCGACGCCAAGCGCCACGGCGCCGGCGATGAGTCGTCCGTCTGCGAGGCGCCGCCCGGTTTCTTCGGCGACGCCGAGTGGGACGTCTACACGCACGGCGGGCGCACCAAGGTCCAGGGCCGTGAGGCCGTCGAGTGGGCGCGCGAGGCGACCGAGCTGGGAGCGGGGGAGGTCCTGCTGACCAGCATGGACCGCGACGGCACCACCGACGGCTACGACCTCGAGCTCACCCGCTACGTCACCGAGGCCGTCAGCGTCCCCGTGATCGCCTCGGGCGGCGCCGGGGAACTGGATCATCTGGTCGAGGCCATCCAGGCGGCGCACGCCGATGCTGTTCTCTGCGCCTCGATCTTCCACTACAGGAAGCACACGATCGCCGAGGCGAAGGAGCGGATGGAAGCGGCCGGGATCCCCGTCCGGGCGGGCTAGGGCTTCTTCTTCGCCGCCGGCGCCTTCGGCTGCTTGCGGAGGATCCCGTTCTCGGCCGGTCCGGTACCCGGGGTGAGCGCGTAGAGCGTCTTGTAGCCGGTGAGGAAGAGCTCCTTGCCGTTCGAGATCACCGGGTTGTAGGCGCCGTCGGTGTACTGGAAGACCCTGTGGCCGTTGCGGACGTCGAAGCCGTAGGTCGAGGTCGTCTTCAGGTCAGCGACGTAGGCGACGTCCCCGATCAGGCTCGCTGCGCCTGAGATCGCGCCGAGGTTCGGCACGCTCCAGCGCTCGTCGCCGTTGCCGGCGTCGAGCGCGTAGAAGGTCCCGTCGTAGGAGCCGAAGTACACGGTCGGCGGGGTATCCGGCGTCCGGGCCGCGATGGCGGCGGCGTAGACGTAATTGCCGGTCGAGTGGCTCCAGACGAGGTCACCGGTCTGCTGGTTGAAGCTGTACATGCGGCCGTCCGCGTTGCCGGCGTAGACGCGGCCGAAGGCGACCGTCGCCGCCGCGTAGAACCGGCCCGAGCGGCCGAAGCCCGATCCCTGGGAGCCCGTCTGCCACTTGATCGAGCCGTCGCTGGCCCGGATCGCGTTCATCTCGCCGCTGTAGTCGCCGATGTAGACGATCCCGCCCTCGTACGCGGGCGCTGCCTTCACGGCTCCGTTCACATGCCGCTGCCAGACGGTCTTCCCAGTCGTCCTGTCGAGCGCGAAGACGGTGTTGCACTCGCAGCCGACGATCACCTTGTTGCCGACGACCAGGGGGGACGACTCCGAGCGGCCCGGGAGCGGGTGCTTCCAGAGGATGTGGCCGTCGGACTGCGACAGGGCCACGACCTGCCCGGGCTCCAGATTGGACACGAAGATCACGTGGTCGCTGTAGGTGGGCGAGGAGGCGTTGAGGTGGGCGATCTGCTGCTTCCAGCGCGCCTTGCCGGTGCTCGCCTTCAGCGCGAATGCCAGACCGTTGTTGTTGACCCCGAAGATCTGGTTGCCGGCCAGGACCGGCGAATACTCGAGCAGGTTGCGGCCCTTGAAGCGCCAGCGGATACCGAACGGCGGCTTCACGGCCGGAGCGTCGAGATAGCGGGTGTGCTGGCGGTTGAGGCCGTAGATCGGCCAGTTCGTGAGGCCGCTGACGCGCTCGGGCGTGGTCGCCGTGACCGTGCAGTTGGCCTGGCAGGACTTGTCGCCAGGCCGCTTCAGCGCCAGGTATGCGATGCCCGCGACGACGATGGCCACGATGCCCGCCGCGACGCCGATCGTCACCCAGCGATGGTTGCTCCACAGGCTCTTGGCCCGCTCTCGGATGTTCTGCCAGAGGTCCCGGATCGCGGGGCATGGTAGGAAAGCCGCCTATGCCCGGTTCAAGCGAGATCGATCCGGCCCGGCTGGGCGCGCAAGTCGATTCGCTGGCGGCGATCGAGCAACTCCGCTCGATCGCCGAGCGGGTGCCCGCATTCCTGGTCGGCGGGGTGGTTCGCGACCTGCTCCTGGGCCGCGACGTCGCCGACCTGGACGTCGCGATCGAGGGCGACGCCGAGGCGCTGATGGACCTGGCCGGCTTCAGCCTCGAGCGCGATGCGCTCTTCCTCACCGGTCGCCTGGAGCGGGACGACGTGAAGATCGACGTCGCGCAGGCGCGCGCGGAGAGCTATCCGGCCCCCGGCGCCCTTCCCGAGGTACGGCCGGCATCGATCGACGAGGACCTGGCTCGCCGCGATTTCACGATCAACGCGATGGCGTTCCCACTCGGCGGGGACCGACAGCTGCTTGACCCGCACGCGGGCGTGGAGGACCTGCGGGCCGGGGAGCTCCGCGTCCTGCACGACGGGTCCTTCGTGGATGACCCGACGCGCGCCCTTCGCGCCGCCCGCTACGCGGCCCGATTCGGCTTCGAGCTGGAGCCCGGGACCGAGCGGCTCCTTCGCGCCGCGGACCTCTCCACCGTCTCCGAGGACCGGATCGACAAGGAGCTGGGCCACATCGCCGCCGAGCGCGACCCCGCCGCCGCGCTCCGCCTGATCGCCGATTGGGGGGTGATGCCGAGCCTCGACCCGAACGCCGCGGACAGGGTCGCGGAGGTAACGCGCCTCGCCGCCGCGCCGCCCTGGTCGGCCTGGGTGGATCGCGGGCTCGCCGTGAAGCTGGCGATCGTCAGGCCGCTGCCGCAGATCCGCGAGTTGGCCGGGGCGACCCCCGAGCGCGCGTCGGAGGGCACCCGGCTGGCGCAGCCGTGGGATCCGGCGCAGCTCCTGGTCGCCCGCGCCCTCGGCGCTGAGTGGCTCGATCGCTACGCGTCGGAGTGGCGCCACGTCACGCTCGAGATCCGCGGCGACGACCTGCTGGCGGCGGGGATTACGCAGGGTCCCGCCGTCGGCCGTGGCCTCGAAGCCGCCCTGTCGGGCAGGCTCGACCACGAGATCTCCGGGCGCGAGGAGGAGCTTCGGATCGCGCTGGCGGCCGCCCGCGGTGAGATTCCCGAGGACTAGGGGTGGCGCTCCGCGAGTGCCCCGGCATAGGATCGATTCGCAATCAAAGAGGGGAGTCCTCGATGTACGCGCGAGTTGTCAGGTTCACCGATGTCGATCCGGAGCGGATCGCCGCGATCCAGCAGCGGATAGAGGAGAACGACGGACCGCCGGAGGGCGTGGTCTCGACCGGGCTGAAGCTGCTCTTCGACGAATCGCAGTCCACCGCCGTCTTCGTCGGCTTCTTCGACTCGGAGGAGAACATGCGGCGCTCCGCCGGTGTTCTCGAGGCGATGGATCCGGCCGACACGCCGGGGACGAGAGCCTCCGTCGACATGTGCGAGGTGAAGGTGGAGGCCGACGCCTGACCGTCGTTCGCCCCGGGATGGGCTGATCTAGCCTGCCCGGCGTGGAGTGGCGCGAGCGAGAGGGTGTCCGCTGGCTGGAGGCCGAGCTCCCCGGAGCGAGGGCCGGGTTCTCGACCCGCATCGGCGGCGTGAGCGAGGCGCCGTACGAGGCGCTCAACGTCGCGGTCCTCACCGGTGACGAGCCCGATCGCGTCGGCGAGAATCGCCGCCGCCTCGCGGACGCGCTCGGACGCGACCCCGACGGCGTCGTGATGGGCCGCCAGGTGCATGGCACGGGGCTGCGCCGACACGACGAGAAGCAGGATCCGCGGGTCTACGCCGACGTGCAGAGGAGCCCGGACGAGGTCGATGCGCAGGCGTCCTCCAATCCCGGCCTCACACCGCTCGTGATGGTCGCCGACTGCCTGCCCGTGGCGATGGTCGGCCCCGACGGGGTGGCGATGGCCCACTGCGGCTGGCGCGGCCTGGCCGGAGGGATCGTCGCCGAGGCGGCCGGCTCCGTCGAGGCGAAGGCCGCCGCGATCGGGCCCGGCATCGGCCGGTGCTGCTACGAGGTGGGGGAGGAGGTCCTGTCCGCTTTCGAGGACCTGGACGGAGTCGCGCGCGGCCGGATGCTCGACCTCTCAGCGGTCGCGACCGCGCTCCTCGAGCGCGCCGGGGTCGACACGATCGAGCCCTCCGGCCTCTGCACGAGCTGCAACCCGGAGCTCTTCTACTCGCATCGCCGCGACGGAGGGCGAACCGGGCGCCAGGCGGGGCTGGTGTGGATCGATGGTTGAGCCGGTGACCGATCTGGATCCGGCGCGGATCCGCTCGAACCTCGGCGAGATCCGCGAGCAGGCGGGACAGGAGGTGGCGATCCTCGCCGCCACCAAGTACGTCCGCGCCGAGGACATGGGCGCGCTGGCCGAGGCCGGGGTCGAGCTGGTGGGCGAGAACCGCCTGCAGGACCTCGAGGCGAAGCGAGAGCGCTGGTCGGACAGCTTCACCTGGGACTTCATCGGCAATCTGCAGAGCCGCAAGGTGAAGCGCATCGTGCCGCTGGTCCGGCTGATCCATTCGGTCGCCTCGGACTCGGTGCTGGACCAGCTCGGCAGGCACGCCCAGCCCGACACCGAGGTGCTGGTCGAGGTCAACCTCTCGGGCGAGGAGGGCAAGGGCGGCGTCGATCCCGCCGGGCTCGACGACTTCATCGAGCGCTGCCCGGTGACGGTCTCCGGGCTGATGACGATGCCCCCCTTCACCGAGAACCCCGAGGAATCGAGGCCCTATTTCGCCCGGCTCGCCGAGCTCGCCTCGGAGCGGGGGCTCGAGCGGCTCTCCATGGGCACGAGCCAGGACTGGCGGGTGGCGGTGGAGGAGGGGGCGACGATCATCCGCCTGGGCTCGGTGCTCTGGGCCTGAACTCCGCTAACCGCCTCCGCAGCCTTCATAATCGGGAAACATCGGGCAGCAGGAATAACCTGCGTCAAGCCGAATCTGAGGCGAGATGGCGATCAGGGACACATGGAGACGCGCACTCGAGTACTTCGGCCTCGTCGAGGGCGACTACGTCGAGGAGGGCGAGTACTACGACGAGGGCGACACCGGCACCGAAAGGGCGATCGGTGACACCGAGGTCGCTCCGCGCGAGCCGGTCGGCTCCCGCCGGCGCGGTCGCGAGGACGACATCGACGACATCTTCGGCGACGAGGAGCCCGCCCCCAGGCGCTCCCGGGTCCGCGCCGTGGACGACACCGAGGAGGAGCCTCGGCCCAGTCGTCGCGGTCGCCGGCGCGCCCCAGCCGGGAATGGCGGTGGTGGCGGGGTCGCATCCATGCACGTCGTCACTCCGAGAAGCTTCAACGACGCCCAGCAGGTGGCCGACGAGTTCAAGCGCTCGAAGCCGGTGATCATCAATCTCCAGTCGACCGACCGCGAGCTCTCCAAGCGGCTGATCGACTTCTCATCCGGCATGACCTACGCGCTCGGCGGGGGCATGCAGCGCATCGCGCAGGGCATCTTCCTGCTGACGCCCGAGAACGTCGAGGTCTCCGCCGAGGAGAAGGCCCGCCTCCTCGAGGGCGGGTTCTTCAACCAGTCCTAGTTTTCGGGTTGTCCGGCGCGCGAGGGCCGGATACGGTCGCGGTTAATGGCGCTTAGGGGGCCAACCGGTCGCGCTTTCGCTTCACTGATCCTGTTCGCTGCTGCTGCCTGCGTGTGGTCCGCCTCCACCCAGGCGGCGACGGTCACGGTCGGAAGCCCGATCTCCCGAAGCATCGGGTCCGGAGGGACCCAGGGTCCAAGCGGCAACACCGAGACCGTGGCCAACACCGCGCTGCCCGAGGCGGGCGCGCACGTCACCTCGCCGGTCAACGGCACGATCGTGCGCTGGAGGATGGTGGCCAGTGGGGGCGGCGGCAGCTACGCCCTGCGGGTTCTGCGCCCTGCGGGCGCCGGGGCCTACAAGGGTGTGGGCAGGGCACCGGTGACAGGCGTCGATGGGGATACGACGTTCACGGCGAGCCTCCCAATCCAGGCCGGTGATCTGATCGCCTTGGACCTCGCGGAAGGCACGGAGAACGGTGTGTCGGCCGTTTCCGGGGTTATCGCGGGTGCGCGTTGGGACGCTTGGCTCCCCGCCATCCCTGAGGGTGTGGGTGACACGCCGTTCACCAGCAATTTCACCCAGGAACTCGCGTTCAACGCCGTGGTGCAGTACCCGGACCCGGCGGGCTCCGCGCCGATGACCCCTGCGCCGACGACGCCCACGAAGAAGAAGTGCAAGAAGAAGCACAAGCGCTCGGCCGAGTCGGCCAAGAAGAAGAAGTGCAAGAAAAAGAAGCGCTGAGCGGCCGGGAAGCGAGCGCCGAATAAAGTCCCGCCCATGAAGCTCGGCTTCGTGGGCGCAGGCAACATGGCCGGAGGGCTCGCCCGCGGCTGGGCGGCCGCGGAGGGCGAGCCCGGCGCCCCGGAGTCGATGGCGTTCGCCGACGCGGATCACGACAAGGCGCGCGAGCTCGCCGAGGAGGTCGGCGGCGAGGCGGTCGAGGGGAACCTCCCCGTTGCCGACAACTCGGATCTGGTCATCCTCGCCGTCAAGCCGAACGTCCTCGATGAGGTGGCGCCCGATCTGGTCCAGGCCGGCACGCCGGTCCTCTCGATCCTCGCCGGGACCTCGCTCGAGACCCTGCACGAGGCGCTCCCCGGCATCGACCTGATCCGCGTCATGCCCAACCTCGGCGCCCAGCTTCGCCAGGCGGTGCTCTGCGTCGTCTTCCCGAAGGGAACGGACGAGGCGCGCCGGCGCCGGATGACCGAGCTGCTCGGCCTGGTGGGCGAGGTGATCGAGCTCGACGAGAGGCTGATCGACCCCGCCACAGCGATCATGGGCTGCTCGCCGGGATACCTCGCGCTGATGGCGGAGGTGCTGGTGGAGGCGGGGGTGAGTGAGGGGCTGACCCAAGACCAGACGATTCGCATGGTCTCCAGGGCGATGAGCGCGACCGGGGGCCTGCTCGAGCTTCACGAGCCGGGCGCTCTCAGGCAAGCGGTTGCCTCGCCGGGCGGAATGACTGAGGCGGGCCTCGATGCCCTCGAGGAACGCAAGATTCGCGAGATCCTGTTGGCGGCCGTCGACGCCTCGCTCGACCGGGTGCGGAAGTGAGCATCCTCCTCGCCATCACCCGGGACGACGTCGCCGACTACGTCAGCGCGGTCTTCCTCGTCTACTTCATCCTGATCTTCATCCGGATCCTGCTCTCCTGGATCCCGCGGTTGCCCTACTACCCGTGGCTGCGCGCGACCGTCGACTTCATCCATCAGGTGGTGGATCCCTACCTGAACATCTTCCGGCGCGTGATCCCGCCGATCGGCGCCGGCGGGATGGGCATCGACATCAGCCCGATCCTCGCGATCATCATCCTCATCATCGTCTCGCGCGTGGTCGTGGCGCTGATCGCCGGTTGAGGGACCGCGCCCTCTCACTGCTCGTCCCCGGGCTCACGGCCTGCGGCGTCGTCGTCGCCGTCGATCAGGGGACGAAGGCCCTCGTCACCTCGCTGGTGGACCGCGGCGACAGGGTCGAGGTGCTGCCCTTCCTGGCCTTCGAGAACGTGCGCAACAAGGGGGTCGCATTCGGCCTCGGGGGCGACATCTCCGCGGCGCTGATCGCCGGGACGATCGTGGTCCTCGTCGGCCTCCTGGTCTTCCTGGCGCTCCGGGGCGATGGAGGCTGGCTCGTCTGGCTGCCCGCCGCCCTGCTGCTGGGCGGGGCGATCGGCAACCTGGCCGACCGCGTCCGGGACGGAGCGGTGACCGATTTCATCGACCTGCCCCTCTGGCCGACCTTCAACCTGGCCGACGTTGCGATCACGGCCGGGGTTCTCCTTCTCCTGCTGGACGTCGAGCGATCGGACAGGAAACGGAAGACGGGATGAGGCCCGAGGCCGAGCGGCTGATCGTCCACCTCGACGACGACCTCGCGGTGATCGAGAAGCCTGCCGGCCTGGTGGTCCACACCGCTCCCTCGCACCGGGGCGAGACGCTCGTGGACCTGCTGGAGGGGATCGCGGGCGGAGGAGAGGGCGCCCGGCCGGGGATCGTCCATCGCCTGGACAAGGACACCTCGGGCCTGATGCTGATCGCGCGGAACGACGAGGCCCACCGCGCACTGGCGCGCATGGTGAAGGCCCGCGAGGTGGAGCGCGAGTACACCGCGCTCGTCGAGGGCCACCTCGGCAGCCGGACCGGCACGATCGATGCCCCGCTCGGACGCCACCGGCGCGAGCGCACGAGGAGGGCGGTGAAGGGAACCGGCTCGCGCGAGGCGCGCACCCACTTCGAGGTCATCGACGCCCTGCCGGCCGACACCGTCGTCCGCGCGCGGCTCGAGACCGGCCGCACCCATCAGATCCGGGTGCACTTCGCGGCGATCGGCCATCCGGTCGCGGGGGACCGCGAGTATGGCTCTGCGGGGCGCCACGGACTGGAGCGGCAGTTCCTGCACGCCTCGCGGCTGGCGTTCGCGCACCCGAGCACGGGTGAGAGGCTGGAGTTCAGGTCCAACCTGCCGGACGACCTCGAGGCAGCGCTGAAGCGCGCCTCCTAGTCCTCGCCCCGCTCCGCGGCGAGCGCCTCGTCCAGCGCCCGCTGGCGCTCCAGGTAGCCGAGCTCCGGGGAGGGGTGATCCCGGCCCTTCCGCAGGCGCCGCGCGGGCGCCTTCTCGAGCACCAGGGTGGCGAAGTCGGTCTCGAGGTCCAGGGCGGGATAACGGCCGAGCTCGTCCTCGAAGCGCCGGTAGAAGCCGACGTCGATCGGGATCACCCGCCGCTTCAGGTCCAGGGTGCGGAAGCCGAGCTCGTCGACGGTCTGGAGGTAGCCGCCGATCGTCATCCGGTTCACCCAGGCGAAGGGGACGTTGCCGCGACCATGCTCACGCTTGTAGTAGGCCCTGCAAACCTCGTCGTCGAACAGCAGATGCGGCCACGGGAAGGGAATCTCGTTGTAGCGGTGGGAGGCGGACGGACCGCGGTAGAGATTGAAGTAGAGCCACGCGCGTCCTCCGGGCTTGAGCACCCGGTTGACCGCGGCGAGCATCTCGATCGGGCGCGCGACGTGCTCCAGCACGGCTCCTGAGATCACGCAGTCGACGCCCTCCGCCGCCACCACGTCGTCGGCCGAGAGATCCGCCTCGATCAGCTCCACCCGCGGATCGCCGTGCTCGGCCCAGGTCTCATAGCGCCTCGGGTCCACTCCGATCGCCCGCCGGGCACCGCCGAGCTCCGGCAGCAGTGCGGGCAGCCAGCCGTGCCCGCAGCCGAGGTCGAGCACGACCCTGTCGTCGAAGTCCATGCCCAGCTCCCGCTGGATCCTCTGAATGCGGGCCTCGGCCTTCTCCCGCTGGCTCTTCTGGTCCCGCTTGATCGGCTTCTCGCGCAGCGGCCGGCTCGCGTACTCCGCCACCAGCTGCTCGAAGAGGTCCAGATCGAAGACGCCCATGCGGGCATTTTCGCTCAGCGCCTACAATCTCGCGGACTTTGCACCCAACCCCCGACGAGAGGTGATGGGACGCTGCCCGCCCACAGGCGGGTTCCCGGAGCCGCGACGGGGCAACTGATCACCACAAGCGATAGCGAGGCAGAATGGCCGAGGTAGGCATCAGAGAGCTGCTGGAGGCCGGGGTTCATTTCGGTCACCAGACACGGCGCTGGAACCCGCGCATGCGCCGTTTCATATTCGGAGAGCGGGAAGGGATTCACATCATCGACCTCCTCCAGACGGAGGAACTGCTGAAGCAGGCGACGGACTTCGTCACCGAGGTAGCCGCCAAGGGCGGCGTGATCCTCTTCGTCGGCACCAAGAAGCAGGCCCGCGACTCGGTCGAGCAATGGGCCGAGCGCTGCGAGATGCCGTACGTGAACCGGCGCTGGCTCGGCGGCCTGCTGACCAACTTCAACACGATCCGCAAGCGGATCCAGCGCCTGCACGAGCTGCGCGAGCTGAAGGAGGGCGGTCGCCTCGACCTGCTGCCCACCAAGGAGCGCATGTCGATGGAGGCCGAGCTGCGCAAGCTCGAGTACAACCTCGGCGGCGTGGCCGACATGCAGCGTCTCCCCGATGCCGTGGTCATCATCGACCTGAAGACCGAGGAGATCGGGCTGCGCGAGGCCGACCGCCTCGAGATCCCGATCGTCGGGCTGGTCGACACGAACTGCGACCCGACGCCGGTCGACTACGTGATCCCGGGTAACGACGACGCAATCCGCTCCTGCGAGTTGGTCGTCGGCACGCTCGGCGACGCGATCGAGGGCGCCGCCGCCAAGTGGCGCGAGGAGGAGGCCCGTCGGCGCGCCGAGGAAGAGGAGCGCAAGCGCCGCGAGGAGGAAGAGCGCAAGCGGCGCGAGGCCGAGGAGAAGGCAAAGCAGGAGGCCGAGGAGAAGGCGAAGGCCGAAGCCGAGGCGAAGGCCAAGGCCGAGGCGGACGCCAAGGCGCAGGCTGCCGCGAAGGGCGCCGAGGCGAATCGCGAGGCCGCCGAGGAGACTCCCCAGCCTCAAGCCGAGGCCGCGGCGGCCCCCCACGACCGGGGCGGAGACCAGGCGGAGGCAAACCGCGAGGCGAGCGAGGCGATCCCTCAGCCGCCGCCGAGCGAGGAGCCGGCGCCCGAGCCGGCCAAGAGCGGGGGTGATTCCTGATGGCGGTGTCCGCCGCCGACGTGAAGGCCCTGCGCGACAAGACCGGCGCGGGGATGATGGACGTCAAGAATGCGCTCGAGGAGGCGGAGGGCGACGAGCACAAGGCAATTGAGATCCTGCGCAAGAAGGGGGCCGCCTCCGCGGCCAAGCGTGGCGGTCGCAGCACCAGCGAGGGCGTGATCGCCTCCTACATCCACGCCGACAGCCGCAAGGGCGCCCTGGTCGAGGTCCAGTCGGAGACCGACTTCGTTGCGCGCAATGAGGACTTCAAGGAGTTCGCTCGCCAGGTCGCGATCCACGTCACTGCCCTGAACCCCCAGCACGTCTCCTTCGAGGACATCCCCGAGGAGGACGTCGCCAACGAGCGGCGCATCCTCGAGGAGAAGGCAAGGAGCGACGGCAAGCCGGACGACGTGGTCGAGAAGATCGTCGAGGGGCAGCTCCGAAAGTGGGCCTCGGAGATCGTCCTGCTCGACCAGGAGCACTTCAACCAGCAGGACTACGAGGGCAAGACGATCGAGGACCTGCGCACGGAGCTCGCGGCGAAGACCGGGGAGAACGTCCGCATCGCCCGCTTCGCCCGCTTCGAGGTGGGGGAGGAGTAGCGGAGGCTTGGCCTCGGCCAGCTTCAATCGAGTCCTGCTGAAGCTCTCGGGCGAGGCGTTGATGGGGGACCTCGCCTACGGCACCGATCCGGAGCAGATCGAGCGCATCGCTCAGCAGGTGCGCGAGGTCCGTGTCCGCGACGTCGAGGTCGCGATCGTGGTCGGCGCCGGCAACATCTACCGCGGCCTGGAGGGTGCGGCGGAGGGTATGGACCGCGCCACCGCCGACTACATGGGGATGCTCGCGACCGTCCTCAACGCCCTGACGCTCCAGGACGCACTGGAGAAGGTCGGG
>DATBHQ010000196.1:0-1816 GCA_036557385.1 Solirubrobacterales bacterium
GTGGTGGCGTACTCCGCCCTCGGGCTGATCCTGCTGCTGCTCTTCCTCTGGTCCCCGACGCCCGGCTTCTCGCGGCTGCCGACCGCCCTGCTGCTGATCGTGCTGTCCATCGTCGGCCTGGAGTTCCTGCGCCGCCAGGCGGTAACCGATTTTCCAAACGAGACCTGGGAGAACGGCACGGAGCGATGGAGCTCTGCGCTCAACTCCCGCTTCGGAGGTGGAGATAATGATTGAAAGGAGCACTCATGGCAGGCGATGAGCTGGATGAGATGGGCCCGATCGACTACGTGCTGGTCGAATGGCCGGGCGGTCAGCCGACCGGTGAGGCGCTTCCCCATCTGGTCGACCTGGTCGACCGTGGCATCGTCCGCATCCTCGACCTCGCCTTCATCACGAAGGGCGAGGACGGGTCGGTGGCCGGCGTCGAGATCAGCGAGCTTGCCGATCAGGTCGAGGAGATCAAGGTATTCGAGGGAGCATCGTCCGGCCTGCTCTCCGACGAGGACAAGGCAGAGGCCGCCGAAGCCATGGAGGCTGGAACGGCCGCCGCGCTCCTCGTCTACGAGAACCGCTGGGCGGGGCCGTTCGCGGCGGCGGTGCGCCGCTCAGGAGGACAGCTCGTGGCGAACGGCCGGATTCCCGTTCAGGCGCTGCTCGCCTCTTTGGATGCGGCCGAGGAAGCTTGACGGTGCCGGTTAAACGTCCTGATCACGGAAGGAGCAAGTCATGCCTGGAATGCTTTTGAGAGGTGTCGCCCGCACCGCAGTCGTCGCCGGAACGGCCACGGCCGTCAGCAATCGCGTCTCCCGCCGGCAGGCGCAGCGCTGGGCGGATCAGGATCGGGGTGCTCCGGCGTACATGGCCGAGCAGCCCCCTCCCGCGGCCGCTCAGGCGGCGCCGGTGGAGTCAGGCGGTGGCGACTACACCGCCGAGCTCGAGAAGCTGGCGAAGCTGCGGGACGAGGGAGTGATCTCCGCCGACGACTTCGAGGCGAAGAAGAAGCAGCTGCTCGGCATCTAGGGATGCGGCGAATTGCGGCGGGGTCGGCTCTGGCGCTCGCGGCATTCACGACATTCCTCGCCCTCTACGTCGTCATCGAGCAGTTCCCGCGGGGACTGATCGTGCTCGGCTGCGTCGCCCTTGCACTGGCGGCGGCCTGGTACGGGCTGCTTCGGCGCGGGGCGGCGAGACTCCTGGGGGTCGGGACAGCGCTGCTCGCCATTGCGGCGATCGTCCTGATCCTCGTTCTGGATGGCGACCACGTCGCGCAGGCGGTGCTGATCGGGCTCGGGGTCGGCCTGACGCCGGCGGCGGCCCGCGCCGCGTTCAGGCGGCGGGTGTCGCTGGCTCCGGCGGCAAGGCCCGAGCACCCGGTGCTCTTCTACAACCCGAAGTCGGGCGGAGGGAAGGCCGAGATCTTCTCGCTCGACGCCGAGGCCCGGGCCCGCGGGATAGAACCGGTCGAGCTGACGCCGGGAGCCGACCTCCGGGAGCTGGTCCGGGCCGCCGTTGCGCGCGGCGCGGACGGCCTGGCGATGGCGGGCGGCGACGGGTCGCAGGCGATCGTCGCCGAGATCGCCTCGGAGCATGGCCTGCCCTACGCCTGCATCCCTGCCGGCACGCGCAACCACTTCGCGCTCGATCTGGGGGTGGACCGGGACGACGTCGTCGGTGCCCTCGACGCCTTCGTGGAGGGCGGTGAGCATCGCGTCGACCTCGGGGAGGTCAACGGCCGGGTGTTCGTCAACAACGTCTCGCTCGGGCTGTACGCGGACGCGGTGCAGAGGCCGGGCTACAGGGAGGCGAAGCTGCGGAC
>DATBHQ010000197.1:0-2104 GCA_036557385.1 Solirubrobacterales bacterium
GTGATAGGTCGCCCGGTCCTCGTCGGACAGCTGCGCGCCGCGGCCGCCGATCCTGACCATGATGTCGTCCATCAGCGCGAAGTCATTGGCCGTCAGCAAGGCCTCGGGTTCGGGCGAGGGCTTCGAGAACTCGACCATGTAGTTGACGGCGTCTCGCTGCTTCGGGCTCTCGCGCAGGTCGCGGTTCCAGGTAAAGGGGGGAGGCGCGTCGATGATCACCAGCCGCTCGAGCATCTCCGGGTACTTGAGGGCGAGGGCCCAGGAGACGATCCCGCCCCAGTCGTGACCCACCAGCGTGAGCGGCGCCAGGTCCAGCTCGCCGACCAGGGCGACGATGTCGCCGAGCAGGTGGCGCATCCGGTACGCCTCGGGGTCCTCCGGCTTGCAGGAGAGGTTGTAGCCGCGCATGTCCGGCGCGTAGACGGCGTGGTCGGTGCCCAGGTCCGCCAGCTGCTCCCGCCAGAGGAACCAGAACTGCGGAAAGCCGTGGAGGAAGAGCAGCGGCTTGCCCTCGCCACGGCTGACGTAGTGCATGCGGCACTCCTCGAGGTCCGCGAAGTGATGCTGGAGCTCACCCACC
The DNA here is from genome assembly GCA_036557385.1 of Solirubrobacterales bacterium. GTDB lineage: Bacteria > Actinomycetota > Thermoleophilia > Solirubrobacterales > 70-9 > DASUPK01. The sequence goes on from DATBHQ010000197.1 coordinate 581, forward strand.
ACGGACGCGACAGCCTTTCACGATCGCGTGAGACGCTACTTTGGCGGCCGTGGACGATTCGGCACATCCCTCCGTCGAGGTGGAGATCCGCGGCCTCTCCATATACACGCACCACGGCGTCACCGACGCCGAACAGGAGGTGGGTCAGCGGCTGGAGTTCGACCTCACCTTCGACGTGCCCGACTGCGACGCGGTGCTGACGGACCGGGTCGAGGACACGGTCGACTACTCGGAGGTCTGCGACATCGTCGCCCTCGCCGCCACCGAGCGGAGCCACCGGACCCTCGAGCGCCTCTGCCACGTGGTGGCCGAGCGGCTGATGGAGCGCTTCGACTGCGAGTCGGTCCAGGTGCGCGCCGCCAAGCCCGAGCCGCCCGTGCCCTATCCGGTCCAGGAGGCCGCGGTGGAGGTCACCCTGGAGCAGTCCCTCGACCGGGAGCCCGATGACGAGGAGGGGGCCTGAAGGACGAGCAGCGGGTGGGCTATCTCGGTCTCGGCTCCAACGTCGGTGACCGGGCGTCCCATCTTCGGGCGGCGATCGACGAGTTGGGCGAACGGGGCGTACAGGTCGAGGCCGTCTCCTCGCTGTACGAGACCGAGCCGGTGGGCGAGGTGCTCGACCAGCCGGACTTCCTCAACGGGGCCGTGCGGATCAGGACCTCACTCGACCCGGAGGAGCTGCTCGACCTCTGCAAGGAGATCGAGGCGGCGCAGGGCAGGAACCTTGGCGGCCCGCGCCATGGCCCCCGCCCGATCGACGTCGATCTGCTGCTCCTCGGCGATCTGGAGATGAGCACCGACCGCCTCACCCTTCCCCATCCGGAGGTGTCCTCGCGGCGCTTCGTCCTGATGCCCCTGCTCGAGCTGGATCCGGAGCTCCGCCTCCCCGGTGGTGGCGAGCTGCGAACCGCGCTCGAGGCTCTCGGGCCGGACCAGCGCGCGGAGCGGGTCGAGCCGCCGCCCCTCTTCTAACGGCGCAGTCCCGCCAGCCAGTCCGCGGGGAAGACCTGGGGCATCCTGCCCGGGAAGTCGGGAAGGACTCGGTTCGACATTTCCCCGCACGGCCTCGACTCGACGAAGGGGCGCAGGTCGTCGAAGCTCATCAGCAGCCGCAGGCTGGGAGCGAGCTGATAGTCGGCCGCGTTCGGCTGCGGGCCGCCGAGCACGCCCTCCGCGATCCAGGCGTCGATCCGGTCGAGGTCGGCGCGCAGCGAGGAGAGGTCGGCGCTCACCTGCGCGTCGTCGGCCTGATTCAGGCGTGCGGCGGCGGCGACGAGTGGGCCTCCGGTCTTCACCGCCAGCCCGACCGGGACGCCCATCCGCGCCCCCTCGGCGTAGCTCGCCATCGGCGGGCGATCCCGCTTGAACGCCCACCAGCTGAAGCGGCGCGGCTTCTGCTGGAACTCATCGCCCCAGGCCTCGGCCTCCTCGACCCGTGCCCGCAGCTCCGGGTCGGCGGGATAGAGGGGCGGGTCGGGCTGGATCCGGTCGAGCTCGCGCCCGATCTCCATCGAGCCCTGCACG
>DATBHQ010000198.1:0-5917 GCA_036557385.1 Solirubrobacterales bacterium
CGGAGGCGGCGGTCCTCTTCGTGCTGGCCGCCGCGATCGCGACCTGTCGCCCCTATCTCGGCATGCACTACCCATCCGACGTGCTCGCCGGGGCGCTGCTCGGCGTCGGGCTCGGGCTGCTCGCGCCCCTCTAGGTGACTCAATGCCGATGAAGATCGGGATTGTCGGCATGCCCAACGCGGGCAAGTCGACCCTGTTCAACGCCCTCACGGCGGCTGGGGCGGAGACCGGCGACTACCCGTTCACCACCGTCGAGCCGAACGTCGCGGTCGTCGGCGTCCCCGACGAGCGCCTGGAGAGCATCGCGGAAACTCTCAGCTCCTCCGCGGTCGTGAACGAGACGATCGACTTCCACGACATCGCCGGACTGGTCAAGGGGGCCTCGCAGGGAGAGGGCCTCGGCAATCAGTTCCTCGCCTCGATCCGCGAGACCGATGCGATCTGCCACGTGATCCGGTCCCACAATGCCGGCTCGGTCGCCCATCCCGAGGGCCGCGTCGATCCCGTTGCCGACGCCGAGCTGATCGAGACCGAGCTGCTGGCGGCCGACCTCGAAGGTGCGGAGCGCCGCCTCGAGCGCGTCAGGAAGCAGGCGCGCTCCGGCGAGAAGGAGACGGTGGCCGAAAGGGAGTGGCTCGAGCGCGTGGTCGAAGCGCTGTCGGCGGGCAGGCCGGTTCGCGAGGTCCCGGCGCCAGAGGTCGCCGCCGACGCGCTGCGGAAGCTCTCGCCGCTCACCGCAAAGCCCGTCCTCTACGTCGTCAACGTCGACGAGGGGGAGACCGAGGCTCCCGCGGATCTCGTGGCACATGCCGAGCAGATGCGCGCGAAGGTGGTGGTGATCTCGGCCCGCGTCGAGGCAGAGCTGCGCGAGCTGGATCCCGGTGAGGCCGAGGAGATGCGGCACGAGCTGGGCATCGAGCGCTCCGGGCTCGAGCGCTTGATTCGCGCCGCCTTCGAATTGCTCGACCTGATCAGCTTCTTCACGGCAGACACCGGCAAGGAGGCGATGGCGCGCACCCTCCGCCGCGGCGGCACAGCGTACGACGCCGCCGGGCGCGTTCACGGCGACATTCAGAGGGCCTTCGTCCGCGCCGAGGTGATCGGCTGGGAGGAGCTGGTGGACGCAGGTGGCTACGCCGCCGCCCGGGACCGTGGGACGCTCCGGATCGAGGGACGCGACTACGCCGTCCGGGATGGCGATGTGGTCCACATCAGGACCTAGCGGCGCCGGCGTCGGATTAGAGTCGCGGCGATGACCGCTCCTCGGCCCACCGGCGATCGCCTCGCCGTGATCTACGGCTACAGCCTCCCCGAGGGCGCGCACCCGGTCGAGGGCAAGAGCGTCAGTTTCGGGGCCGGCGGGATGAGGCCGGTACAGGCGATCGATGCCGGAGAGATCGTCGGGCTGCCTCGCCACGGATTCGATCGCAGCGTCCCTGCCCACCTCGTCGACCATCGCAACAACCTCCGGGCGCTCTGCGAGCTCGGGTGCGACCGGGTGCTCGCGCTGGGATCGGTGGGCAGCCTGCGTCCCGACCTCGCGGTGGGTTCGTTCCTTTGTCCGGACGACTTCTACGCACCCGAGACCGCCCCGAGCTTCTACGACGATCCCCGTGGCCACTCGATCCCCGGCTTCGACGACGACTGGCGCCGCCTCCTCCTCAGCGCGTGGCGCGAGCACGCTGGGACCGAGCTGATCGACGGCGGCGTCTACGCGCACACGATCGGGCCGCGCTTCGAGACCCCCGCCGAGGTGCGGGCGCTCGCCCGCGTCGCCGACGTCGTCGGCATGACGCTCGCCGCCGAGACGGTGCTGGCGAAGGAGGCCGGCCTCGCCTACGCGGCGGTCTGCTCGGTCGACAACCTCGCGAACGGGATCTCCGAACGGGCCCTCACGGTCGACGAGTACCGGCGCGGGCGCGACCGGACCGCGATCGCACTCAAGGACGCCGTCGAGGCCGTCCTGCCCGCGCTGGCCGCGGGGGCGACCGGATGAGCCTCGCCGTCACGGGCGCGGTCCTAGACGGGGAGCAGGTCGGCCTGCGCGAGGAGGACGGGCTGATCGCGGAGCTGGGCCCCTCGGTGGGGCCGAAGGCCGGCGACGAGGTGCTCGACGCCGCCGGCCTGCTGCTCGCCCCGCCGATGGTGAACGGGCACACCCACGCCGCGATGACCCTCTTCCGCGGCTTCGGTGACGACATGCCGCTGATGGAGTGGCTCGAGGAGAAGATCTGGCCCGCCGAGGCAAGGCTCGAGCCCGAGGACGTCTACTGGGGCACGCGGCTCGCCTGCCTGGAGATGATCCGCTGCGGCACCACGCGCTTCTTCGACATGTACTGGCACGGGACCGAGGCCGCCCGCGCCGTCGCCGATGCCGGTTTGCGCGCCGTGATCTCGAGCGTGATCATCGACCAGCTCGATCCCGCCAGGGGCGAGGGGATGCGGCCGCAGGCGCTCGAGGTGCTGGACCGCCTCGCGGAGGCGGGCCCCCGGATCTCTCCCAGCCTCGGTCCGCACGCGATCTATACGGTCAGCTCCGAGTCGCTCGCCTGGATCGCGGAGATGGCGCGCGAGCGGGAGATCGCCATGCAGATCCATCTCTCGGAGACGGAGCAGGAGGTGAGGGACTGCCTCGAGGCCCACGGAAAGCGGCCCGCCGCCTATCTGGACGAGCTCGGGTTCCTCGGCCCGCTGACGGTGCTCGCGCACGGGGTCTGGCTGGACGGGGCCGAGCTCGAGCTGATCGCCGAGCGGGGCGCGACGGTGGTCACGAACCCGGCCGCCAACATGAAGCTCGCGGTGGGCGGCGCGTTCCCGTACCCGGCGGCCGCCAAGGCGGGGGTGGCCCTGGGCCTCGGCACCGACGGCGTCTCCTCCAACTCCAACCTCGACTCCTTCGATGAGGTGAAGCTCCTCGGCCTGATCCAGAAGCACGCCGCCGGAGACCCCTCGACCCTGCCGGCCGAGGAGGCCCTTGCGATCGCGCGGGGCAGGCGCTCCGAGGCCCTGGGCGCCACGCCGCTCGAGCCGGGAGCGCCTGCGGACTTCCTCCTGCTCCGCGGATCCGACCCCGAGCTCTCGGCCGGCGACCTGGAGGCGGACCTCGTCTACGCGGCGGGCGGCTCCGTGGTGGACACGACGGTCGTCGCCGGCCGCGTGCTGATGCGGGACCGGCTGGTCCCCGCCGCCGACGAGCTCGTGGCCGAGGTTCGCTCGCGCGCCTCGCGCCTCACCTCCTGACGGGCGATAGCGTCCGCCCATGCGCACCAGGGCGCGATTCCCCGAGGTCCCGGCCAAGGCCGGGCACTACGAGAGCTTCTATCTGAAGCTGACCCGGCCCGGCGGCGGCCGGGGCGCCTGGATCCGGCACACCGTCCACAAGCGCCCGGGCGAGCGGGCGACCTGCGCGCTGTGGTTCGTCCTCTTCGACGCGAGCGCCGACGGGCCGCGCGCCACCAAGCGCCAGTTCGGCGCCGACGAGCTGGGTGCGGACCCCGCCACCTATATCCGGATCGCGGGCGCGACCCTCACCGACGGCCGCGCCACCGGCCGGGTGACGACCGACGCGCATGACGCGAGCTGGGACCTCACCTTCGCCGACGAGCACGAGCCCTTCCACCACCTGCCCCGCGACTTCCTCTACCGCGCGCCGCTCCCCAAGACCAAGTTCCTGAGCCCCTGTCCGGACGCGGTCTTCAACGGCCACCTGGAGCTGGACGGCGAGCGAATCGAGGTCGAGGGCTGGCGCGGCATGATCGGCCACAACTGGGGCGCCGAGCACGCCGAGCGCTGGGTCTGGGTTCAGGGCTCGGGGTTCGAGGGCCGCTCGCCCGAGGACTACTTCGACATGGCGGTCGGCCGGATCAAGGTCGCCGGGCGCACCACCCCGTGGGTGGGGAACGCCATGCTGATGCTGGACGGCACCCCGCACCGGCTCGGTGGCTTCGGGCACATCCCCAGCACCGAGGTGAGCGAGTCACCGACCTCGGCTTCGTTCGAGCTCAAGGGAAAGGGGGCGAAGGTGAGCGGGCGGGTGAGCGCTCCGGCGAAGGACTTCGTCGCCTGGGTCTACGCGGACCCGGTCGGCCCCGAGCACAACACGCTCAACTGCTCGGTCTCCGATCTGGAGCTGCGCGTCGAGCTCGACGGCCGGCCCGCCGAGACGCTCACGGTCCGGGGCGCGGCCGCCTACGAGTTCGGCACCCGCGACCTCGACCACGGCATCCCGGTGCAGCCGTATCCGGACGGGTAGAGCCGCTCGCAATCCACTTGGGGCACCTTCGCGTAGGCAACACCATCAACATCGAGGGAAAGAGAGGGACTTGCCTTGTCCGACAACATCGAGATCATCACGCGCTTCGAGCACGCGTTTCGCGCTGACGACCAGGCGACGATCGACGAGCTCTGCGATCCCGGCATGGTTGACCACACTCCGGCGCCCGATCAGGAGCCGACTCTGGCGGGCTTCAAGGAGAAGGTCGCGAGCTTCAAGGCGATCTTCCCCGACCTCGAGGAGGACCTGCAGGACATCGTTGCCAGCGGCGACACCGTCGCCACCCGGTGGGCCGTCAGCGGTTCCCAGCAACAGGAGTTCATGGGGATCCCCGCCTCCGGCCAGGCGATCAAGGTCGAGGGCATGAACTTCTACCGCCTCAAGGACGGTCGCGTGACCGATATCTGGACCCAGTTCGACGGCGTCGGCATGATGCAGCAACTGGGCGCCATCCCGGCCTGACGCCGGGGTCAGCCGAGCGCTTCGAACTCGTCGTCGGCGAGCTCGACCTCGAGCGCTCCGAGGTTCTCCCGCAGGTGCTCGATCGACCGGGTGCCCGGAATCGGGAGGATCACCGGTGAGCGCCGCAGCAGCCAGGCGAGGGCGATCTGCGATGGGGTCGCGTCGTGGCTTCGGGCGATCTCCTCGAGAGCCTGCGGATCGTCGCCCTTGAGCGGGTAGTAGGGGACGAAGACGATCCCGTTCTCCTCGCAGTAGTCGACGACGTCCTCCGAGTCGCGGTCCGAGACGTTGTAGTGGTTCTGAACCGCCGCGACGGGGACGACCTCGCGCGCCGCCTCGATCTGCTCGACGTCGACGGCGGAGATCCCGATCTCCTTGATCCGCCCCGCCTCGCGGTACTCGTCGATCGCGCCGAGGCTCTCGGCGAGCGGTGTCTCCCGATGGATTCTGTGGAGGTAGTAGAGATCGATGGACTCGGTCTTCAGGCTCTCCAGGCTCTGCTCGATCTCCGCGCGCAGCTCCTCGGGGCTGCCGCTGCCGCTGTAGGCGCCCTTGGTGGCGATCACGAGCCCACCGGGCTTCGGCGCGAGGGCCTCGCCGATCGCGCGCTCCGAGTCGCCGCCCGAGTAGCTGACGGCCGTGTCGATCAAGCCGAGCCCGGCCTCGACGGCCTCGCGCAGGAAGTCGTGGTTCTTCGGCGTCAGCCGGTTGGTCCCGAGGCCGATCCGCGCGACCTCGACACCGGCGATCGTCAGCGTCCGAGAGGGCATGACCCCCAGACTACGAAAGCGTCTACCTCTTCTTGAAGAAGGCCCAGGTGTCGGGCAGCCCGAGCGCGTCGCGCAGCTGCGGGCCGTCGACCGTCGTCGTGCCGCGGGTCCCGACCAGGTCGGCGTGCACGATCCGCGGCGAGGCCCCGCGCTGGGTGACCGAGACCCTCTTCAGCTTCCCCCGCAGCCCGATCGAATGAAGCGCCGAGTTCATCCGGCGGAGAGAGAACTTCCGCTTCCAGTGCTCATACGGCGAGCCGGCGTCCGCCTCGAACGGGTCGTCGACGCCGCGGAGGTAGGGGATCGGCGGCTGGCCGAAGCCGAGCGAGGAGAACTCGTTGTTCTCCGTATGACCGCCCGAGGTCGAGAAGAAGAACGTCTGCGCGATCTTGCCGCGATACATGACGACCTG
>DATBHQ010000199.1:0-11655 GCA_036557385.1 Solirubrobacterales bacterium
CGCGTCGGCCCGCTCGCGCAGCGCGCTCACCGTCGGCATCACCTCCTGAGCGCCCAGCCAGCGCTCGAAGCGGGCCAGCTCGGAGTCGAGGATCGCGGCGGCGCGCCGCGCCTCCGCCTCGCGGCCGGAAGCGTTGCGCTCAACGATCGCCTGCACCTCGTCGACGTCGTAGAGGCTCACGCCCTCGATCTCGCGGCACTCAGGGTCGATGTCGCGTGGCACCGCGAGGTCGATGAGCAGCAGCGGGGTGCCGTCCCGCTGACCCATGATCAGCTCGAGCTCGGAGCGCTCGATCAGATGGTGCGGCGAGTTGGTGGTGGAGACGACGATGTCCGCGCTGGCCAGCTGCGCGGGCAGCTCGTCGATCCGGACGGCGTTGCCGCCGAAGCGCTCGGCCAGCGAGATCGCCCGGTTGTAGCCCCGGTTCGCGATGAAAACCGCGTCCGAGCCGCGTGCGGCGAGGGCGCGGGCGGTGAGCTCGGAGGTCTCCCCGGCGCCGATCAGCAGCACTCGCCTCGCGGAGAGATCGCCGAGGTTGCGCTGGGCGAGTTCGACGGCCACGGAGGGGATCGAGACGCCCTTCTCGCCGACCGCGGTCTCGGTCCGGGCGCGCTTGCCCGCCGCGAGCGCGCCGCGGAACATCCGGTTGAGGATCGGGCCGGTGGCGCCCTCGACGAGGGCCAGCTCGTAGGCGCGCTTCACCTGGCCCTGGATCTCGGCCTCGCCGACGATCATCGACTCGAGTCCCGACGTGACCCGGTAGAGGTGCCGGGCCGCCTCGGCTCCGCGGAGCGAGTAGAGCGGGCCGAGCAGCTCCGTCGGCGGGATGCCCGCCTCCCGGGCGAGCACCCCGAGCCCGGCGGTCTCGGCCTCGACGGAGTCGGTCGCGACCAGGTAGAGCTCGGTGCGGTTGCAGGTGGAGAGCGCGGCTCCCTCGGAGATCGGCTCCTCCGTGACCAGCGCGCTGAGCACGCCGGCGGCGCGGCCCTCGGTGAGCGCCAGCTGCTCCCGCAACGGGAGTGGCGCCGTTCGGTGGGAGACGCCCAGGACGAGAAGCCCGCTCACCGCGCGGCCTCCTCCCTCTGCGCCTGCTCCCGAACCGTCCCGATCTCCTGCTCACGCTCGTGGATCTCGCCGACGTCATGGCTCGCTCCGCGAGGGCGGGACCGGTCGGCGAGCTCGGCGAGGGAGCCGAGCTCCCGCTGGATCCGGCTCAGCTTCGCCGCCATGATCGCGACGTAGATCAGGAGCAGGAGGAGGAAGACGAGGTAGGCGCCGGCCACGTAGCGATCCGAGCTCTCGAGGGCGAGCAACGGGATCACGCGGTCGCCTCCAGCGCCCGGCGGATCCGCTTCAGGTTGCCCGACGCCGCCTTCGAGTCGAGCTCGAACCAGACCAGGGTCGTCCACAGCAGGGCCATGCCGACGAGGCAGACGAGGAACGGCCAGAGCATCGAGTCGGGCAATCCGCCGGCGGAGGAGAAGGTCCGAGGATGGATCAGGGGCTGCGCGAGGCGGACGGCGAGGAAGTTGAGCGGCACGAAGGCGCCGGCGGTGATCGCGAAGACCGATGCGTACCGAGCCTGGCGGTCGCGGTCCTCGATCGCGTAGCGGAGGGGGTAGTAGGTGGCGTACAGCAGGAAGACGATCAGGAAGCTGACCAGCGTCGGCTCCTTCCACTCCCACCAGACGCCCCACGCGCCCTTCGCCCAGATCGCGCCGGTGAGCAGAACGGCGAGGCCGAAGATCACCGAGATGTGGATCGAGACGTAGGCGCGGGCGTCGTGCTTCGGGTCGCCCGTGCGCAGATGGCGGATCGCGTGGATCGCGGCGACGATCCAGCCGCAGAGCGCGACCGTCGCGAGCGGGACGTGCAGATAGAAGATCTTCTGGATGAAGCCTTGGTCGGCGTCCTCGGGAGCCGCGAAGAAGGCGAGCGCGTAGCCGGCCGCCATGACGGCGACGGTCGCGATCGCCAGGCGCCGGAGCGTTATCGAGTTGAGGGCGTTTGCCATCCCGTGTCCCTGACTAGTCGTCCAGCAGGAAGTCGAACGTCGCGTAGCCGACCAGGAGGAAGATCAAATCGTAGAGGCCGAGCAATCCGAGCCATGTGCCGAAGCGACCGTAGTCCGGCCCGTCGGCCGCCAGCAGGTGCTCGCCCGCGCCCGCGGCGGCGATCACGAGCGGGATCAGCAGCGGCAACAGGATCAGCGGCGCAAGCAGGTCCCTGGCGCTCGACATCGTCGCGATCGTGGAGATCAGCGTCCCCGTGGCCGCCAGGCCGATGTCCGCCAGCAGGAGGACGAGGGCGAAGGGAAGCAGCCCGGTGGCCGAATCCAGGAAGAAGAGCGCGAAGATCGGCACAGCGACCAGCTCCAGGACCACCAGGTAGATCACGAGGGCGCTCGCCTTGGCCGCGAAGAGGACGGTCCGGTCCACCGGGGCGAGCCGGACCAGGTCGAAGCCCCCCTCCTCGCGCTCCGCGACGAACAGGCGGTTGATCGCGAGCAGGGCCGCGAACAGGAGGGTGGGCACCAGCACCCCGGCGGCGAGCTCGCCGGAGAGCTGTTCCCGGTCGAGGCCGAAGCGGAAGATGACGAAGGCGCTGACGGCGAAGAGGGCCATCGCCGGCAGGGAGCGCAGCGTCCGCAGCTCGACGCGCAGGTCCTTGCGCAGGAGCGCGCCGAACGCGGTCACCGGAGCTCCAGCACGAAATCCGCCTCTTCGCTCGCGCGTCCACGCTCGTGGCTGACGAGGACCCGGGTGCGGCCCTGCCCGGCCGCGATCAGGGGGGCGAGGCGCCCCCGCGCGTCCGGATCGAGGTGGGCGTCGGGCTCGTCGAGCAGGAGCAGCTGCGGCTCGTGCAGGACGGCGCGGCAGATGTCGATCCGCTGCCTCATCCCGGCTGAGAGCTCCGCCACCCGGTCGTCCGCACGGGCGCTCATCCCGACGGCCTCGAGCAGCGCGCCGACCCGAGTCGCCGCCCTCTCGGGGTCGATGCCGTGCAGCGCGGCGGCCAGCTCGAGGTTCTCTCGCGGGCTCAGGTCGCGGTACAGCAGCGGCTGATGACCGAGATAGCCCACCCGCCCGCGCAGCCGGTGGGTCTCCTTCGGCAGGCTGCAGCCCAACACGGTGACCTCGCCGCCGCTCGGCCGCAAGAGCCCGGCGAGGATCCGGAGCAGGGTGGACTTGCCCGAGCCGTTCGGGCCGAGCACCGCGACGCTGCCTCCCGGCTCGACCCGGAGGTCGACGCCCGTGAACGCCGCGCGGTCGCCGAAGTCCTTACGCAGGCCCGCCACGTCGATCGCGGGCTCGAGCGGCCGGCCGGGCGGCCTTGCCTCCGAGCGACCCTGCACGGTCGCGGTCCGCTCCATCATCGGAGCGAATCTAGAGGGTTGATGGGGGTTAGGCGCGTCCACGCGTGCGTGGATAACCCACATCGGCCCTCTAGCGATGGAGGCGCGTTTCGGTGCCCGGCTACCTGCGCAGGCAGTAGCCGTAGGCGGAGAGCGTGGCGCCGGAGCCCCAGTTGTAGCCCGAGGCCGACCAGGTGCCGTTGCCGTTGATGATCCCGTTGGTGAGGAACATGGAGGTGGACCCGTTGCTCGAGAAGCCGCCGGCGGTCATGCGCGTTCCCGGCGGGCAGCTGGGGGTGGTCACGCTGCCGAAGCCCGGGGCGAGGGAGGTGGAGTTCGAGACCTCGGAGATCAGGGGCCTCTTGCTCCGCGTGCAGTAGGCGATCGCGGTCAGCTCGCCTCCGAATCCGCCGAACGCGTGACCGACCACGCGCCAGGCCTTGTTGGAGATGGCGCGGGACTCGATCACGTAGTTGCCGCCCTTGGAGATGAAGTCGGTCCGCTGGAAGCCGCCCGAGAAGATGTGACGGCGGCCGGGGCAGCGAGCGACGACCTTCTTGGTCTGGCCAGGCTTCACGTACTTCGTCTTGTGCGGCGGAGTGACGTGGCCGAGGCGGGGACCGCAGGCGACCTGGAGGGTGACGTTCCGCGCCTGGGTCGAGCGGTGGTCGGGGTCGAAGAGCACCGCGGTGACGTGCCAGCCCCGCTGGACGCCGAGCCGCTCATAGGAGTGCGGATAGACGCCCTCGCCGCCGGCGCTGGGCGGCGGTGAGCTCGTCATCCCCCCGCCGAGCGGGCGCTGCTTGCCTGGGCAGCCCACGGTCAGGCGCTGCTTCTGATCGGGCCGGTTGAGGGTGAAGGTCTTGTTCCGGATCGTGACCGAGCCGGCGACCTTGGCCTTGGAGCTGTGGGCGCTGCTGCCGAGCGCCGAGCCCACCGCCAGCACGCTGAGCAGCAGGGCGAGCAGCCCGATTGCGGCGATCACGGGGTGGAGGCGTCGGTGGGCGGTCATCTATTCGGTGATTTCCAGCGTGTTTCTGCCTAGTCGGATTTGGACGGGTGTCCCATGCCCTCGTCGTTATCCATCGGCCATTTGATGGACCGCGCTTTAGCGATCATGCCGACGGCGTAGGACGAACCCTGTCCCTTCCTCTTTCGTTGCTTACGGGGTTAGCTGACGGGCTCGCGCTGAAAGATCGCGCTACGCGGCGTACTGACCGCGATTCGCCCCAACTACTGGTTCCCCCGATCTCCGGCCTATGTCCGTTGGCGGAGATTCAGCGGAAGTGCGCGCGGCACGTTAGCAAACGCTCAGGCCGATACACCCACTTTTGGGCTCCTCCCCTCCTATTTGCGCGAAAAGCGGGCGGGGGGCCTTTTACGCGCCCTTGCGCATCGTGCGCCGGGTCACCTCGAGGAGCGGGCGGATCCCCTCGCGCAGCGCCTGCATACGCTCGCCGTTGCGGCTGTAGAGCAGCTTGGCCGAGTAGCGGATCGCGTCCCCCAGCTTGCGGTCATACGGCTGCCACCACATGTCGCGCGCCCAGCCCGGCTCCCAGGCGAGCTGCTTGATGTTCACGCACTCGTAGAAGCCGAACTTGGAGTGCGAGCGGCCGAGGCCGGAGTCCTTGACGCCGCCCCAGGCGCAGACGCAGGCGCCGTGGGAGAAGGAGTGGTCGTTGGTCCAGACCATCCCCGACTCGATCTGATGCGCGATCCGCTCGCCCTTCGAGCGGTCCTTGGTCCACACCGAGGCGCCGAGGCCGAACTCGGAGTCGTTGGCGAGCTCGATCGCATCCTGCTCGGAGTCGACCGTGACGATCGGCAGCACCGGACCGAAGATCTCCTCCTTCATGATCCGCATCTCGTGGGTGACCCCGGTGAGCACGACCGGGGCGATGAAGCTGCCGTCCATCCCCTCGACCTCGACCGGCCCGCCGGTGAGCTTGGTGGCGCCGCTCTCGACGGCGTCGTCGACCAGCTCGTTGACGATCTTCGCCTGATCAGCGGAGACCATCGGGCCGATCTCGGTCGTCCAGTCGCGAGGATCGCCGACCGTGAGCCGCTCGGTCTCACGCACGACGCCCTCGATGAAAGAGTCGGCGACGTCCCGGTGGACGTAGACGCGCTCGATTCCCGAGCAGGTCTGGCCGGCGTTCGCAAAGCCTCCCCAGACGGCGCCTGAGACCGCGTTGGCGAGATCGGCATCAGGGCAGACGATCTGCGGGTCCTTGCCGCCCAGCTCGAGCACGGAGCCCTTCATCCGCTTGGCGCACTCGACCCCGACCTTGCGCCCGACCTCGACCGAGCCGGTGAAGAAGATCTTTCCGGCGGTCGACTTGACCAGCGCGTCGCCGATCCGGCCGCCGCCGTGGACGGTCCGCACGAGGCCCTCGGGCAGCCCGGCCTTCTCGAAGGTCTGGCGGATCCGTTCGCCGATCAGCGGGGTGAGGCTGGCCGGCTTGAGGACGACGCCGTTGCCCGCCATCAGCGCGATCGCGACCTCGCCGAACGGGATCGACCAGGGGTAGTTCCACGGGGCGATCACGCCGACCACCCCGATCGGCTCGTAGGTGAACTTGGCGCTCTTCGACTTCAGGAAGAGGGGCATCGGCTGCTTCTCGTCGGCGAGGATCTCCGGGCCGTTGTCCGCGATCCACTTCAGCGAGTCGATGGTGGGGAGAAGCTCCATCGTGTAGCTCTCCACCCGCGGCTTGCCCTGCTCGTTGGTGAGCAGCTGGGCGATCTCGTCGATGTCCTCCAGCAGCACGTCGCCGGCGCGGCGCATGTAGCGCGCCCGGTCGGCGAGCGTGAGCGCGGCCCAGAAGGGCTGCACCTCGGCGACCTCGTCGACGACCGCCTGCACCTTCGCCGGCGTCAGGGTCTCGACGGTGCCGATCAGCTCTCCGGTCGCGGGATTGAACGACTCGAGCCCGTCCTTGGGCTTGGAGCGCTTCGACGAGCGGGCCTTCGTCTGGGACTTCGCGGGCGCGCCGCCGTTCCCGCGGCTGTTGGCGCTCGACTTCCGCCTCGTCGTCTTGCTGGAGCTCGCCTCCATCGCTCTGGTCCTCTCGTCGCTTGCGCTCGGTCCAGACCGATTCTAAGCGGGCGCAGCGGCCTCCCGCCGAGGCCGCTGTCTCCCACTCCCTGCTCAGTGTCCGACGAAAGATGTGGAGGCCGAGAGCAATCCCCGAGCTCCCGGCCTCCGTGTCCACTCCCCGGCTTTTTACGCGCCGGCTCCGGCGAACCGAACAGCGATTGCCAGAGCGTCAGACTCCCCTCAGAACACGGCGCGCCAGGAAAGTTGCGGCGCGAACGAAGTGGGTCCCGCGGGCGCTTAATCTGGCGCTAACGCTCGCGAAGCGACTCGCGCAGCCGCTCCAGGCGCTCCCGCAACGCGGCCTCGAAGCCGCGGTCGGTCGGCTCGTAGAAGCGCTCGTCCCGCACGGACTCCGGGGCGAGGGGCTGGTCGGTGACCGCCCCGGGCTCGTCGTGGGGGTAGCGGTAGCCCTCGCCGCGCCCGAGCTGTCGCGCGCCCGGATAGTGGGCGTCCTGGAGATACGGAGGCGGCTCGGCGGCGCCGTGCTCGCGGACATGCGCGGACGCCCGCGAGATCGCTCGCGTCGAGGCGTTCGACTTGGGCGCGAGCGCCAGGTAGGCCGCGGCCTGCGCCAGGTTGAGCGCGCACTCGGGCAGCCCGACGCGGTCGACGGCCTGCGCCGCGGCGTTCGCCACCACCAGTGCCTGCGGATCCGCATTGCCGACGTCCTCGGAGGCGAAGATCACCATCCTCCGGGCGATGAAGCGGGGGTCCTCGCCGCCCTCGAGCATCACCGCGAGGTAGTAGATCGAGGCGTCGACGTCCGACCCGCGGGTGGCCTTGATCCAGGCCGAGATGTAGTCGTAGTGCCTGTCGCCCTGACGGTCGTAGAGCAGTGCCTTGCGCTGGAGCGCGTCCTCCACGGCGGCGATCGGGACCTCGCCCTCGCCGGCCGCCGAGGTGGACTCGGTGGCGCGCTCGAGCGCCGCCAGGGCGACGCGGGCGTCGCCGCCGGATCGGGCCGCCAGCATCTCGAGCGCCTCGCCGGGCACCGCCGGCGCCTCCGGCAGGCCGCGCTCGTCGCTCAGCGCACGCCGGAGCAGCCCCTCGATCTCCGCGTCGGTGAGCGGCCGGAACTCGTAGATCTGCGCCCTCGAGAGCAGCGCCGAGTTGACCTCGAAGTAGGGATTCTCGGTCGTCGCGCCGATCAGCGTGACCAGCCCGTCCTCCACGGCCGGGAGGAGGGTGTCCTGCTGGGCCTTGTTGAACCGGTGGATCTCGTCGAGGAAGAAGATCGTGGGCCGGCCGGAGGCGCGGCGCTCCTCTGCCCGGGCGATCACCTCGCGCACCTCGGCGCGGCCGGCGTTGACGGCCGAGAGCTCCTCGAAGGCTCCCTCCACGCAGGCGGCGATGATCCGGGCCAGGGTCGTCTTGCCGGTTCCCGGGGGCCCGTAGAAGATCGCCGAGTGCGGCTCCCCGGACTCGATCGCCACCCGCAGAGCGGACCCCTCGCCGAGCAGATGGGACTGACCGACGAACTCGTCGAGGTCGCGGGGACGCATCCGCGTCGCCAGCGGCGCCTGCTCGGGGGGGACGCCGGTGCGACCGGTCTCGCCCCCGGTGTCGAAGAGCCGCTCGCTCACGCCACCAAGTATGAGGACCGCGCGGGCGATTCCCGGCCGCGGACGCTGTCCGCTTTCCGGCCGCCTGTACGTTGAATGGGTAGATGAGCACCGAAGCCGTCTACGAGCGCCACTCAGCCGGGCTGATCCGCCGTCTGCGGCGGATGGTCGGCTCGCAGGAGTCCGCGGAGGACCTCGCGCAGGAGGCCTTCCTCCGCCTCTGGCAGCGCGCTCCCGCCGGTCTCGATCCCTCCGAGCAGGCCGCCTGGCTCAACCGGGCGGCGACCAACCTCGCCCTGGACGAGCTCCGCCGGCGGCGCCGCCGGGACCACGGTTCCCTCGATGACGAGGCGGTCGCGGCTCTGACCTCCGATCGAACCGAGGCCCTCGCCGTTCAGGAGGCCCTCTCGCGGCTCTCCGCCCACGAGCGGCTGCTGGTGCTCCTCCGCTTCCAGGCCGGGCTCTCCCATGCCGAGATCGCCGAGACGCTCGCGATCACCCCCGAGGCGGCCCGCAAGCGGGTCAGCCGCGCGCGGCGCGCGTTCGCACAGGCATACAAGGGCCTGCTCCCTCGCCCGGTCCCGATGGTGCTGCTGCACACGCGGAGCGACCCGGCCGCCGACATCGCTTGGCTCGAGCGCGAGGGGGCGGAGGTCAGGTTGCTGCGGCCCGGGCCGATCGAGCCCCAGATCGCCGTGGCCGACGGCATGGTGATCGGCGGCGGCGTGGTGGATGTCCATCCCGCGCTCTACCGCGAGTCGCCGCGGGTGCGGCTCAACTCCCCGGACCTGAGGCAGGACGTCCGCGAGCTCCGGATCACAAGGGCCGCGCTCGAGGCGAGCCTGCCCCTGGTGGGAATCTGCCGAGGCGCCCAGCTTCTGAACATCGCGCTCGGCGGCAGCCTCTACCAGGACCTGAACAGCGATGGCGCGACCGGCCGCAGCCATTGGCGGATCCAGCACCCGATCGAGACCGGCCCTGGGACCCTCACCCGGCGCATCCTGGGCCGCCGGGGCGTCGTCTCCTCCGAGCACCACCAGGCTGCACGGCGCATCGGCGGCGGGCTTCGCGGGAGCTCCCGATCCGAGGACTCGATCTTCGAGTCGCTGGAGCTCCCCGGCCGGTTCGTGATCGGCACCCAGTGGCATCCGGAGCACCCCGAGTCGGGCGGCACCGGCCGGCGCCTCGCCACGGCGCTGGTGGAGGAGGCCTCCGGCAACTCCGGGGCGAAGCGATGAGCGACCTCACGCTGCGGATCTGCGGCGACGGCGACGAGGTCGCGCTCGTGCAGCTCGCCGAACGGGACAGCTCGGTCGTCCCGGCCGGCCGGCTGCTTGCCGCCGAGACGGGCGGCCGGCTGATCGCCGCCATCTCGCTCGAGAGCGGCGACGTGATCGCCGACCCCTTCCTGTCCACGGCCGATGCCGTCGACCTGCTGCGCCGCCGCGCGACCCAGATCCGGCGGGCGCACGGGCCCACCGGGCCTCCGCAGCTGCCCCGCGTCTGGCGCGGGACGAGCGGCGCGCCGGCCTCCGCCGAGACCTAGGGCGGGGCGCGGGACAAGCCGCCCGGGTCCGCCGCTTAGACTCGGGGGCAGATGGAGGAGGGCACAGCCACGACGGCGATCCCCAAGGGCCTCGGGCCGAAGGCCGTCGAGCTCCTCGGCCGCCTGATCCAGACCGAGACCGTCAACCCGCCCGGCAACGAGGCGCCGGCGCAGGAGCTGCTTCGGACGATGCTCACGGCGGCCGGCTTCGAGTGCGAGCTGCTCGAGGCGGAGCCCGGCCGCCCGAACCTGGTCGCCCGCCTGCGCGGGGGCGGGGACGGGCCGACGCTCACGCTGCTGGGACATGTGGACACCGTCCGCGCCGACCCCGAGGAATGGAGCTTCGACCCGTGGGCGGGCGACGTCGTCGACGGCTGGGTCCGCGGTCGCGGCGCGCTCGACATGAAGGGCCAGGTGGCGGCGGAGGTGGCGGCGTGCGTCGCCCTCGCGGAGAGCGGCTGGCGTCCCGGGGCCGGCGAGCTGCTGCTGGTCGCGACGGCCGACGAGGAGGTGGGCGGTGGCCTCGGCGCGGACTGGCTCTGCAAGGAGCATCCCGACAAGGTCCGCTCCGACTTCGTCGTCAACGAGGGCGGTGGGGAGCTCATCGAGCTCGGCGACCGCAGGGCCTACACGATCGCCGTCGGCGAGAAGGGGATCTTCCGGATCAAGCTCCGGGCCAAGGGCCAGGCGGGACACGCGTCCGTGCCCCGGATCGGCGAGAACGCCCTGCTCAAGCTCGCCGGCCACATCGCGGCGCTCTCGGAGCAGCCGGAGCCGCAGCCGACGGAGGTCGGCGAGGCGCTGCTCGAGGCGCTGCTGGGCGAGCCCTACGAGGGGGAGGAGGGGGTGCGGGCCGGGCTTGAGCGCCTCCGCGCCGAGCAGCCGCTGCTCGCCGACTTCCTGGTCGAGCCGATGCTCAGCGTGACCCTGACCCCGACGATCGCGCAGGGGGGCAAGAAGGCGAACGTCATCCCCTCCGAGGCCGAGGTGCTGATCGACTGCCGGGTCCCGCCGGGATACGGCGAGGAGGAGGCCCTGTCGGCGCTGCGGGCACTGATCGGCGACGGCGACTACACGACCGAGCTCACCGAGGGTGTGGTCGGCAACGCGTCGCCGATCGAGTCCCCCCTCTCGGAGGCGATTCGCGAATGGGTCGCGGAGATCGATCCCGGTGCGGGGCTCGCTCCGATGGTGATGCCGGGCTTCAGCGACAGCAACCCCTTCCGCACAGCCTTCCCTGATGCCCTCGTCTACGGCTTCTGTCCCCATCGCGAGATCGGGCTGCTGCAGGCGGCGCCGCTGGTGCACGCGGCGGACGAGCGGGTTCCGGCCTCCGACATCGAGCTCTCGGCGAGCTTCTTCTACGAGCTCCCACGCAGGTTGCTCGGATGAGCGACGCGAGCCAGAACGGCCACGGGACGCCGGCGCAGGAGGAGTACGTCCTGCGACTCGGCGGGATGGCATTGCGCAACGGCCTCCTGATCCACGGCCCGACCTCCTGGGCCGCTGCGGCGCGCGACGCGGACGGCGAGATCCGGGTGGCGTCGGGCCGAAAGCCCGCGCTGGCGCCCGAGCTCGCGGTCCGGGTGCCGCTCCTGCGGGGGCCGCTCCGGCTGGCGGAGGCCTTCCTGCTGATCCCGACGGTGCGGATGAAGCTGCGCGCCGCCCGGCTGCCGTTCGAGGACGTGCGGGTGATCGCGGCGATGCTGGTCGCCTCGAGCGCAAGCCGGGCGCTGCGGCGCCGGCGATCGAGCGCGGCGAACGAGCTGATGCAGGCGGCGCTCGGACTGGCGCCCGCCATGGTCGCGCTCTCGGACCGGAACCTGGCGGCCTACCACGGGGTCGAGCACAAGGCGATCGGCGCCTACGAGGCGGGCTCCGATGACCCGGCCTCGGCCACGAAGGAGCACGAGCGCTGCGGCTCGAACCTGGTCGCCCCGATGCTCGTCCTCTCCGCCGCCGGCCAGCTCCTCGTGGAGCGGGTGCTGGAGCGCCCCGGGCCGGTGGCGCGGGCGGCGGTGGGACTGGCCAGTGCGTCCTTGGCAGCAGAGATGTTCGCCTGGAGCGAGCGCAACCCCGAGACCTCGGCCGC
>DATBHQ010000200.1:0-12576 GCA_036557385.1 Solirubrobacterales bacterium
ATCCTATATGCCGCCCCTGCGTGTCCGGCGCCTCGCCAGGCGTGGGATAAGCTTGCGCCGAACGGCACTAGAGTTGCCGCGAGAGGAGGCCTGCGTGGAGGTTCGTGAGGGGATGTCGAGCGTGGTGCTGGCGGTGGGGCCAGGCCACACCCTGCGGGAGACCGCGACCAAGATGACCGAGAAGGGGACCGGCGCCGCGCTGGTCTTCGACGACGAGTCGCCCGCGCCCCGGATCATCACCGAGCGCGACATCCTCAAGGCCGTCGGGACCGGCAAGGACCCCGACAGCGAGAGGGTCGCCGATCACATGTCCGACAGCGTGATCTCCGCCGCGCCGGACTGGAGCCTCGAGCAGGCCGCCGCGGAGATGGTGCAGCGCGGCATCCGCCACCTCGTCATCGTCGAGCGCGGCGAGCTGGTCGGGGTGCTCTCGATGCGCGACATCGTGCGCTGCTGGACGGAGGTCGGCGCGACCTCCTCGATGTCGCCCCCGTAGTTACTCGGGCGGTGGGCTGACCGTCATCGGCAGCGGCGCCGTGTCGGTGCGCTGCCTGCGCGGCATGCGCGCGATCTCCGCCCGGTTGGCGCGCAGCCAGCCGATCAGCGAGAGGAGCGCGATGACCGCTCCGATCACCGCGTACGGCCACCATGCGTACAGGCCCACGATCAGGGCGGCGAAGCCGAACGCGAAGAGCGCCGGGAAGATGCTCGAGCGCGGCAGGTAGATCGACTCGGTGGGCCTCGGAGGCTGGCTCATCGCAGATAGAGGATCGAGACGTAGAAGGCCAGCGCGAACACAAGCAGCGCCAGGGAGCTGGCGACCATTCCCGACTTGATCAGCGCTCGCGCGCGCTCACGATCCACGGGCGGAAGCCTATCTACAGCGCCCGATCGAGGGCCATCGCGACGAACAGCAGCGCCAGGTAGGCGAGCGAGCTCAGGTAGAGACGCCTGGCCGCTCGGCGGCTGGGATGCGCCAGCAGCGCCAGGGCGAGGCCGACGAAGCCAGCGCCGAGGGCGACTGCGGCGATCAGGTAGGGAATCCCCAGCAGCCCTGTCAGGACCGGCCCGATGGTGACCGCCACCAGCAGCAGCGCGTAGGCGACGATCTGATGGCGCGTGGTGGTCTCACCCCGCACCACGGGCAGCATGGGCACCCCGGTGCGCGCGTAGTCGTCGGAGATCAGCAGGGAGAGCGCCCAGAAGTGTGGCGGGGTCCAGAAGAAGACGATCGCGAACGGCCAGAGCGCCTCGAGCGTCAATCCGCCAGTGGCGGCCGCCCAGCCGACCAGCGGCGGCATCGCCCCGGCGGCGCCGCCGAGGACGATGTTCTGCGGGGTCCGCGGCTTCAGCCAGAGCGTGTAGACGAAGACGTAGCCGAGCAGCCCGGCGGCGGCGAGAGCGGCCGTCAGGACGTTGACGGTGATCGCCAGCTGTGCCACCGCGATCACCCCCAGGGCGGATCCGAAGAGCAGGCCGCGGCGCGGCTCGATCCGACCACTCGCCAGCGGACGCCCCTTCGTCCGGGACATGCGGGCGTCGCGCTCCCGCTCGATGTAGTGATTGATCGCGCCGGCGCCGCCGGCGGCGAGGTAGCCGCCCAGGCAGGTCCAGAGGATGGTGGAGAGCGCCGGACCACCGGGGTCTGCGACGAACATCGTCGCTACGCAGGTGAGCAGCAGCAGGGAGATGATCCGCGGCTTGGTCAGGGTGACGTAGTCGTTCGCCACCCCGATCGCCGCTCGCATGGTGCGCAGCCGCGCGTCGCCCGGGGTGACCGAGACGTGGCCGCCCCCCGGCCGCTGCTGCTCGACTGGGGCTCCCCGAGTGCCGAGGTGAACGCTCATGCCGGCGCCGCCGATGCCTCGGCCCTCGGTGCCCGTTCGCCGGACCTCACGGGGCTGCGCAGCCAGGCGAGCCGGAAGGCGATCGAGACCACGGTCGCCCAGAGCAGGCTCGCGACGGTGAGGTGGGCGACGATCAGCGTCGCGTGCTCACCGAGCCAGACGTTCATGCCCCCGAGCAGGACCTGGCCGAGCAGGAGAAGCGCGGCGAGCCAGAGCAATCGGTCGCGCGACCCGCGCGCGAATGCGACGCTCAGCAGCACGATGATCGCGAGCGTCGCCGAGTACACGAAGACGCGGTGGGTGAGGTGGATGTCGGTCAGCCGGTTGTTGCCGAAGGGGAGGAACTTCCCGTCGCCGCAGGTCGGGAACTGGTGGCCGCATGCCATGTGGGCGCCGGCGATGTTCGGGCCGGCCTCGTTGACGCCCTTCTCCTCCGTGCCGGCCATGTATCCGCCGGCGACGATCGCGCAGAGCAACAGCGCCGCGGCGGTCACCGCGTAGGGCTTGAGGCCGCGCACCGGCTCGCTGATCGGGCTGTCGGCCTGGAGCGCCGCCTCGGAGCGCGCCTTGTAGCTCAGCCAGAGGAGGAGGCCGAAGAGCAGCATCGCGGTGCCGAGGTGCGCCGCCACCAGCCCGTCCTTGAGGCTGTGCTCGACCGTCAGCCCGCCGAGGACGGCCTGGACCAGGACGAGGAGCGCGGCGGCGATGCTGCCGCGCAGGGCCCAGGAGCCTCGCTCGCGCAGGTCGCGGTACGCGCGCCAGCAGAGCAGCGCGATCAAGACCACCACGACCGCCGCCAGCACCCGGTGGGAGAACTCGATAAGCGTGTTTTCGTCGCCGACTATCGGGACCACGTCACCGCTGCACAGCGGCCATCCCTTGGTCCCGCTGCCGCCCGGCCCGCAGCCCAGGCCGGAGTCGCTCACGCGAACGACTCCGCCGACGATGATCAGCAGGAAGGTGACAAGCGCAGTGAGGTCTGCCAGGCGGCGAAACCGGCGGAGCCCTGCACCGCCGCCGCCGGCACCGGGTCCGGCCATGTCGTCAGGCTACCGGCTCGCGCGTTTCGGCCGGGGTCGCCTGGGAGACCTCGCGAGAGGCGTCGCGACGGCGGACCGCCTCCCGGATGTCGCGCAACGGCTCGTCGCTGCGGACGTCGGGAACCACGTCGAAGTTGTGGGGCGGCGGCGGCGAGGTGGCGAACCACTCGAGCGTTTCCCCGCCCCACGGGTCGGGCCCGGCGCCCACCCCGCTCCGGAGCGAGAGGTAGGCGTTGGCGAGGGTGAGGATCACCCCGAGCGAGAGCACGAAGGCGCCGATCGTCGCGATCAGGTTGTAGGCGTTGAGGCTCATCGCGTTGATCGCGTCGCTCGCCTCGAAGAACTTGAAGATGTCGACCTGCTGCCCCTCGACGCCTGCGAAGAAGAGGGGCAGGAAGGTGACGTGGGCGCCGATCACGATCAGGGTCACCGATGAGCGCGCGAGGCTCTCGCCCATCACTCTCCCGGTCATCTTGGGGAACCAGTAGTGGAGCGCGGCGAAGCCTGCGAGCACCGGCCCGCCGACCAGCACGTAGCCGCTGGCGGCGGTCGAGGCCGTGGTGTCCCCGAGCAGCCAGTTGACGGGGATCACGCTCTGGATCAGCTCCATGATCAGGCCGAAGCTGAGCGTCGAGATCGCCGCCAGGGCGAAGATGAGCGGTGCCCGCATGCGCAGCACGCCCCCGGCCAGCGTGCCGATCCAGTTGACGAAGATCGCCCCGATCGGGACCGCGAGCAGCAGGGCCATCAGCATCGCCACGTATAGCCAGCCGATCGGGATCGAGGCGCTCATCATGTTCTGCATCCAGGCGAGCAGCCCCAGCGGCATGATCGCGGCCATGGACGTCGCCACCGCCCGCCGGGAGAGCAGTGGTTTCCCCGAGAAGACGGGCAGGATCTCCGAGATCGCCCCGATCGAGGGCAGCAGGAAGACGAGCCAGCAGCCGGTGAAGAAGATCCAGCTCAGGTGCTGGTAGTAGAGCGGCGCCCCGCCCTCACCCGGGTCGAAGAAGACGCCGTCGAAGTGCCGGTCGATCTCCAGCATCACGAGGGCGGCGACCATCGCCGTGCCGGCGATGATCATCGTCCAGCTCGACACGGCCGCCGAGAAGCTGAAGCTCGGGAGCCGGCGCCAGGCCAGGCCGGGCGCGCGCAGCTTGGAGACGGTCACCGCGAGGTTGATGGAGTGGAGCACGAGTCCGAGGACGGTGAGGCCGACCGCGGTGATCCAGACGTCGACGCCGTTGTTGGAGATGAAGGCGGTGTCTGAGAGCGGGGGCCAAGCGTTGAAGCCCGCCTCCGGCGGCGTGTAGACGAAAGACACGTAGAGGATGGCGCCACCGAAGACGTAGAGCCACAGCGACAATGACGCCAGCCGGGGGAACGCCAGCGAGCGCGCGCCGATCTGGAGCGGGACCACGTAGGTGAAGAGCCCGAAGACGAACGGCAGGGCGAAGAGGATGATCAGGGTCGCCGACCCGACCGAGAGGAGGCGGTTGAAGGTCACCGGCTCGATCAGGTCGTTCTCGGGCACCGCCAGCTGGAGGCGCATCAGCAGGAAGGCGACGATGCCGAGCACGAGAAACGAGAGCGAGGCGCCGATGTAGACCCGGCCGACGTCCTTGTGGTCCGGGCTCATCACCATCTCGAGCCAGCGCGGGCGCCGCGGCGCCGGCCCGTCGGTGACGAGCTCCGGCCGATGTGGAGCGAGCGTCCTTCCGTCGCTCATCCGCCGGTCTCCCCGAGCGCGTTCTGCACGAAGGCCTGAGCCTCGTTGATGCCCGCAGCCTGCTGCTCGAGCCAGGCCTGGTAGGTCGGCACGTCGACCACGTGCACCCGCGTTCGCATCACCGCGTAGGAGGCGCCCGAGTACGCGTAGCTGGCGCCGTCGTAGTCGCCGGTCTCGTCGGCCTTGAACCAGGCCTGGTTGCTGGTCCCCGGCGTGGCGTCGAACTTGCCGCTGAGGCCGGGCACGTACCAGCGGTGGACCACGTCGGTGGAGCAGAGCTTGAGCACGACGGCCGTATCGACCGGGACGACGAGCTCGTAATAGGAGTAGGTCCCGTCGGGATACTCGTAGCGCCAGATCCACTGCTGGCCGCAGGCCTTGATCTGGAGGGGCGCGGTCTTGGCGCCCGCCGGGACGCTCAGCCCTCGCTGCGCGGTGATCAGGGAGGCGGCCTGCAGCCCGTCGGGGCCGGATGCCTCCACCTTCTTCGCGTTGTCGGTCTCGATCACGCCGAGCACGAAGCCGATCAGCGCGAGGATCGCCAGGGCGCCCGCGGTCCCGAGCTGGGCCGGCCGGCGGACGACGAGCCGGCGCGGCTGCCGGCCGCGGGCCCTGCGGAAGCGCATGACCAGGGCGAGCAGCGCTCCGTTGATCGCGAGCAGCAGGATGATGCCGGCGATCAGCATCACCCAGTACAGGGTGTTGAGGTCGTCGGCGTTCGGCGAGTGGCCGCCGGGAGGGCTGAGCAGGGCTAGCAAGGCGGCGTGAGTCTATTAAGGACCTGTCCGGTCCTACTCGCCCGCAGGCGATCGCTACTGGCTGGCTGGCCAAATTCGGTCCCGCTCTGGCAGAATCGACGAGGGATGGCGCAGAACGGCAACCGCTCCGAAGGGACGACCCGCCGGGCTCTGCGCCGGATGGCGGACTCCGACCCCGAGCTCGCGGCGCGCCTGATCGTCCAGTCGATGCCGGCCGCAGCAGCCGATCTGCCGGACGGCCTCTCCTATCGGCTCGAGCTCGACGGCCTGGGCGCCTGGACCGTGAGCTCCCTCGGCGGTCGCGCCAAGGTGGCGGAGGTGCTGGCCGGAGCGGACCTGAACGGCGAGGCTTTCGCGATCTCGACCGACCCCGAGACGCTCGCCCGCGTCGCCTCGGGGCGGAGCCCACTCGGGCCGCTCGCGCGCGGACGGCTGAAGCTCCGCGGGCGCCGGCGCAAGGCGCTCGCGCTCCGCCGGCTGGCGGATGGCGCGGGACCGCGCGACCTCGCGCGGCAGGGCCATCCCGTCGACGCGGATCTCGTCTTCCGCTCGCTCCCCTACGCGATCGAGCCGGGGTGGACCCGCGGCCACCGCTTCGCCATCGCCTACCAGCTGGTCGGTGGGGGGGGCGGGACCTGGCGGGTCGAGGTCGACGACGGGACCGTCAGGGTGGAGCGGGGGCTCGGCGAGAGCCCCGACTCGATCGTCCGGATCCGCTACTCCGACTGGATCAAGCTCCTCTCGGGCGAGCTGACGCCGCCCGACGCGATGCGCCTCGGCAAGACCGAGGTCGAGGGGAAGATCCCGCCGGTCACCCTGCTCGGCCGCTGGATCGACCGGGCCGAGGGGATCGACGGGCCGGAGCTTGAGCGCGAGGAGCGCCAGCGCCGCCAGCAGGCGAAGAACGCGGGGAGCTGGGGGAGCAAGGTGACCGACGGGGACTCATCCGACTCCGGCGACCCGGCCGAGAGCAAGCGTCCCAGAGGGGGGCTGATGAGCTACGAGCAGCTCTACGCCCTCTGGGAGCGGCAGAACTGGCGGGCGCACGAGCTCGACTTCTCGGTCGACCGCGAGCACTGGCTCGTCACCCCGGCGGAGGCCCAGCGCCACACCGCCTTCAGCATCGGCAGCTTCTACGTCGGCGAGGAGCGCGTCACCGCGGACCTCGCCCCGTTCCTGCTCGCCGCGCCGAGCGGCGAGGTCGAGGCGTTCCTGGCCACCCAGCTCGTCGACGAGATGCGGCACGCGGTCTTCTTCGACCGCTGGGCGAACGAGGTGATGGGCCTCGACTCCGGCAGCTTTCGCGACCGGCTCCACGAGATCGAGGACCGGATGCTCGGCCCGTGGCACTTCCTCTTCGACGACTCGCTGCGCGAGATCGCCAACCGCATCAAGGACCGCCCCGACGACCTCGAGCTCTTCGTCGAGGGCATCGTCACCTACCACATGGTCACCGAGGGGGTGCTGGCGATGCCGGGCCAGCGGATCATGATCGAGTACACCGCCGACCATGGCCTCTATCCCGGCTTCAACGAGGGCTTCAGCCTGGTCGAGCAGGACGAGCACCGCCACATCGCCTTCGGGGTTCGCTTCCTGAAGGACGTCTGCGACGAGCGCCCGGAGATGAAGGCCGTCATCGTCCGGCGCCTGGAGGAGCTGCTGCCGAAGGCTGCCGAGGTCTTCTGCCCGCCCGAGGCCGACGATCCCTCCGACTTCGTCTCCTACGGCCACCACTCCTCGCAGATCTACGGCTTCGCCTACCAGGCGCTGAAGCGCCGCATGGCCGCGATCGGTGTCGAGATCCCACCGCCGGAGCGGCTCATGCCCGGCCGGGTGGATTTCGGCGGCCTGGCCGAGCGGCGGGTGCTCGCGGCCGAAGCCGCGAGCTAGACCCGCCCGGCTCGATCAGCTCAGCTCCGCGCGACCGCGCCCTCAGGCCGTCGGTAGAGCACGATGCTCGCCGCGATCAGCCAGATCGGCAGGGCGATCATCGGCAGGTAGATCACGCCGAAGAGCAGCACCACGCCGCAGATGAACCCGAGGTTGGCGAGCCAGCGCGGCAACACCCCGGTGCGCAGGATCACCACCGAGGCCGCGTCGATCATGGCGATCGCACCGAACATGCCGAAGAGCAGGATCGCGCCGAATCCGGCCTGGGGCATGTAGCGACCGACGTCCGACACCGTCAGGGCGCTGGCGCCGCCGAGCGATTGGCCGGCTGGGATCGCGGCGAGCAGCGACGCGCCCACCCAGAGCAGGCCGACCAGCAGGACCGCGCCGCCCAGCGCCACGTTCGAGAGCCGCCCCTCCGGTCCCTCCGCCAGGCGAAGCCACTGCCGCAGCCCCGCGGCGAACCAGAGCAGGAAGAGCCCGCAGAAGGCCAGGATGAACGCGCCGACGATCACGGTGACCCGGTGCCCGTGATCGGCATACCAGGCGACGATCTGGGCGTTGTTGTCGTCGCTGTCGGGTGAGTTCGTGACCATCAACACGCCGACGATGAACGTGATCGCGGCCAGGATGCCGGCCGTCGGCGTCCAGAAGTCCCGTCGAGGTGCAGCCATCTCGCCTCCTTCGCTTGCCCCAGGGCCAGTAGTCGGGGCGAACTTACCCGCCGCCGCGGTCGGACTCACTTGATCGGCCTCGGATCGGATGCGAACATACGTTCGTGCCCCGGGCGGCGACGATCCTGCACGCCGACGCCGATGCGTTCTTCGCTTCGGTGGAGCAGCGGGATGATCCCCGGCTGCGCGGCCGGCCGACGATCGTCGGCGCCGGCGTGGTCATGGCGGCGAGCTATGAGGCCCGCGCCTACGGGATCCACGGCGGGATGGGAGGGGGCCGAGCGCGGCGCCTGTGCCCGCACGCCCTGGTCGTCCCGCCCCGCTTCACCGCCTACACGGAGGCGAGCAGGGCCCTGTTCGACCTCTTCGAGGAGACCGCGCCGCTGGTCGAGGGCATGTCGCTGGAGGAGGCGTTCCTCGACGTGCGCGGCCTGGAGCGGATCTCGGGCACCCCGCGGGAGATCGCCGAGCGGCTGCGCCTCCGGGCGCGGGAACGCGTCGGGTTGGCGGTGACCGTCGGCGTCGCCCGGACGAAGGTGCTCGCCAAGATGGCGAGCCGCGCCGCCAAGCCGGACGGCCTCCTCGTCGTGGAGCCAGAGCGCGAATCCGCGTTCCTGAAGCCGCTCCCCGTCGAGGCCGTGTGGGGTGTGGGCGACGTGACCGCCGAGAGGCTCCGGGCGCACGGCATCACCACCGTCGGAGAGCTCGGGCGGCGCGACGTGGGGGAGCTGGAGCTCTACCTCGGCGCCCACGCCGCGCGGCACCTCCACGCGATCGCACACAACCGAGATCCGCGCCGGGTGCGGCGCGGGAGGCGGCGGCGCTCGATCGGCACCCAGTCGGCGTTCGCCGGCGGAGGGAAGTCCCGGTCGGATCTCGACGCGCTGCTGGTCACCCTGGTCGACCGGGTGACCCGGCGGGCGCGGGCTGCCAACCGCGCCGGCCGCACGGTGACGCTTCGCTTTCGCTTCGGTGACTTCTCCCGCGCGACCCGCTCCCGGACGCTGCCTCACCCGACGGCCGGTACGGGCACCATCCTGGCTGCGGCCAGGGCGCTCCTGGCCGCGACGTGTTCCCTGATCGAGCGTCGTCGTCTCACGCTGCTCGGGATCACGATCGCCAATCTCTCCGACCAGGCCCAGCTCGAGCTTCCGCTGGACCCGCGGGTCAACCCGGCGCTCGACCTCGCCATCGACGAGATCCGCGAGCGCTTCGGCAACCAGGCGATCAGACGCGGCTCGACCGCCCCGTCGACCCCGCGCCACTTCACCCAGGTCTAGTCGCGCAAACCAAGCCACTAGGCTGCCCGCCCATGGCCAGCGTCAGGGAAGTCGCCTTCGAGCTCTTCCGGGAGCACGGGATGACCACCATCTTCGGCAACCCCGGCTCGACCGAGCTGCCGATGCTGGCCGAGTTCCCCGACGACTTTCGCTATGTCCTCGGGCTGCAGGAGGCTGTCGCGGTGGGCATGGCGGACGGCTTCGCGCAGGCGTCGGGCCGGCCGACCCACGTCAACCTGCACACGGCGCCGGGGGTCGGCAACGGGATGGGGGCGATCTTCAACGCGCAGGCGAACCACTCGCCGCTGGTGGTGACGGCGGGGCAGCAGGTCCGGGCCCATATCACGATGCAGGCGAACCTCACCAACCGGGACGCGACCCGGGTCGTCCACCCCTTCGTCAAGTGGAGCTTCGAGCCGCCCCGTGCCCAGGACGTGCCCCAAGCGCTGGCCCGTGCGATCCACACCGTGACGCTCGCCCCGAAGGGGCCCGCGTTCGTGTCGCTGCCGATGGACGACTGGACCGCGGAGGCGGACACCGAGTCCGGTCATGTGGTCGAGCGCGTCGCGGAGCCCCGGTCGGGCCCCGATCCGGCGGCGATCGAGTCGCTCGCCCAGAGGCTCGCCGCGGCGAGCAACCCCGTCCTCGTCGCCGGCCCCGACATCGAAGCCGCCGGCGGCTGGGACGACGCGGTCGCCCTCGCCGAGCGGCAGAAGCTCCCCGTCTTCGCGTCGCCCGCCACCGGCGGCGGCCGCCTTGGGTTCCCCGAAGGTCACGCGCTCTTCCAGGGCGTGTTGCCGCCGGCGATCGGCCCGGTGAGCGAGACCCTCAAGGGACGAGACCTGATCCTGGTCATCGGGTCCTCCGTCTTCCCCTACTACCCCTACATCCCGGGACCGCTGCTGCCGGAGGGCGCCTCGCTCGTCGCGATCACGAGCGACCCCGAGGAGGCGGCGCGGGCGCCGATGGGGGACGTGATCCTCGCGGACGTCGGCCTGGCCCTCCGCGCGCTCCTCGACCAGGTGGGCGAGGCGAATCGCGCCGAGCCGGACCCGCTCCCGGAGCCGACCGCCGGAGAGGAGTCGGACCCCCTGACCTCGACGATGGTTCACAACACCCTCGCGCAGGTCTTCCCCGATGACGGGATCGTGGTCCTCGAGTCCCCGTCGAGCACCCTCTCCCTCCGCAACCAACTGCGGATCTCCAGGCCGGGGAGCTACTACTTCAGCGCCGGAGGCGGCCTCGGGTTCGGGCTCGCGGCGGCGATCGGGGTGCAACTCGCCCAGCCGGACCGGCCCGTGGTCTGCGTCCTGGGTGAGGGCTCGGCCCAGTACGCGATCACTGGTTTCTGGTCGGCCGCCGCCTACGACGTGCCCGTGACCTTCCTCGTCCTCCGCAACGAGGAGTACTCGATCCTCAAGTGGTTCGCGAACATCGAGGAGGTCCAGGGCGCGCCCGGGCTCGACCTGCCCGCGCTCGAGGTCGCCACGGTCGCGGAGGCGTACGGGGTCTCATCCCGATCGGTCTCCGCACGCGATGAGCTGCACGAGGCGCTCGAGTCCTCGATCGGATCCGGGAAGCCCCAGCTGGTAGAGGTTCCGGTCGCGCCCGGCATGTCCCTCTTCTGAGCCCGCCGATGCACCCGACGGCCGCGAAGGTGCAGGAACGATTGAGGGAGCGCGGCCTCGAGGTCGACGTCGTCGACCTGCCCGACTCGACGCGGACCGCCGCCGAGGCCGCCGAGGCCTGCGGGTGTGAGCTCGGGCAGATCGTCAAGTCGCTCGTCTTCGTCATCGACGAACAGCCGACGATGGTCCTCTGCGCCGGAGACCGCCGGGTGACCGCGATCGACGGCGAGCCCGCCAGCGCAGAGATCGTGCGTGCCGCCACCGGCTTCTCGATCGGCGGGGTCCCGCCGCTGGGCCACGACACCGATCTCCCCACCATCTTCGACGAGTCCCTCCGGAGGTTCGACCGCGTCTGGTGCGCCGCCGGCACCCCTCACGCGGTGTTCGAGACCGGGGTGGACGAGCTGCTCGCGGCGCTTCCCGACGCGAGCGTGCGAGCCGTCTAGCGGTCGCCTTCCTCCAGCCCCAAGGTCAGCCAGACGCGGTCGCGCAGGGGCAGCCCGTCCGTCATGGCTCCCTCGGGGTAGCCGTCGATGGGCGTGAACGCGTCGCGCTCGATGGAGAGCAGGCGAAATCCGCGCCGCTGGTAGAAGCGCAGATTGTCGATGTCGGCCGACGAGGTGCCGACCCTCACCGTGCGCAGGCCCTCCGATCGCGTGATCTCAACGGCGCGCTCGATCAGGGCGGTCCCGATTCCTCGGCCCTGATGTTCCTGGGCGACGGCGAGGATCGAGAGCTCGATCTCGCCGCTGGTGTCGGGATCGAGCAGTTGCAGACAGCCGACGATCTCGTCGTCGAGGGTGGCGACGATGACCCGGCCCTGGTCGATCAGCTCGTCGATCACGACCGCGGACTCCTCGGCGAGCTCGAAGAGCCCCCGCAGGTTCCGCCGGCTCCCACGGTGGAGTGAGAGCGCGAGACCGCGAGTTGAGGGCCGACGACTCATCAGCGGGCGCCCGCCGGCACGTACTCGAAGAAGCGCCCGAGATCGCGAAAGCCGACCGCGCGGTAGACGCCTTCGGCGATCGGCGTCGCTTGCAGACTGGCCGTTGAGCAACCCCGTTCGGCGGCATCGAGAAGATGGCGGCCGAGAAGCGTGGTGGCGAGCCCGCGGCGGCGGTGCGGCTCTAGCGTGCCCATGTTGAAGATGCCGCAGTCGCCGTCGTGGTCGTAGGCGATCGCCGCCGAAACGTCGCGGCCGGCCACTCTGATCCCGAGCACGTGATATGCCTCGGGATCGACGCCGGCGAGCAACCGGCTCGGCATCCCCTCTGAGCGGAGATAGGCGAGGTATCGCGGCCAGTCGAATTTCTCGACGTCGACTTCGCTGACCGGAAGCTCTGGATCGTCGAGGGACATCGCCATGACGCGCGTCGTTTCCTCCAGCCTGTAGCCACCTTCCGCGAGCCCGGCGCGCAGCGCGCCGTCGCTCTCATGGGCCCAGGCGGCGTACCGGTCGATTCCGGCCTCGGCGTACGCGGATCGGAGCTCCTCGATCGCGCGCCTGCGCTCAGGCTCGTCGAGCCCACGACGAAGCAGGACGTTGTTGTAGACGCCGCGCTCGGGCTCGCTCGGGAAGATGGCTGCCCAGAACCCCGAGGAGGCGAGGAGTCGCGCTCCCGCCGAGCCGCGGGCGTACTCATCCCAGGAGGCGAGCAGGGTCGCCGAGCCGCGGCGATAGAGCTCGCTCTCGGTCCACGCCGGCGCCTGCAGGCGCATCAGCCGCGCCA
>DATBHQ010000201.1:0-18716 GCA_036557385.1 Solirubrobacterales bacterium
GACAAGGGCCCAAGCGAGCAGCGGCGGGACGAGCGCGTAGGCCACCAGCCAGAAGACGCCGAAGAGGCTGTCGAGGTCGAAGCGGTCGAGGTGGTACAGGGTGACGACGAGCAGCAGCACCGCGATCACGGCCACCGGGTAGACGGCGGGACGGGCGTCGGCCCAGCTCTCGGAGCGCGCGGCGGTGAGGATGAGGACGAACGCGGCCCAGTAGAAGGCGCCGAGGGTGGCGGCGGTGAGCGGAGGCTCGATCGTCCAGGACCACCATTGATCGGTGCGGGTGGCTCCGAAGAAGAGCAGTGCCCCGGCGATCAGGGCCAGCCCGGCGAAGAGGTAGAGGATCAGCCTCAGCCGCGGGGTCAACGGCTGCATGGGGCAGATCCTATGAATCGGGCGAGTGGGCCTGTCGAGCGGCGAACCGGCCCGATCGACTAGCGTTGCCGCGGTGGAGGAGAAGCTGGATCGAGATGCCCCCCTGCGGGCAGCGAGCGCCAACGTCCACAGCAAGGTCTTCGATGACGAGGTGGTCATCCTCGACATGAAGTCGGGGACCTACTTCAGCCTGCGGGCCTCCGGCGTGGACGTCTGGAAGCTGATCGAGGGACACGCGAGCGCGACACGGATCACCGAGGCGCTCGGCGAGCGCTTCGACGCTCCCCCTGAGGAGATCGCAACGGCCGTGGACTCGCTCCTGGACGAGCTGGCCGCGAGCGCCCTGATCGTCGCCGATCCCTCCCTGGACCAGTCGAGCCCGTCCCCCGGGAGGGAGGAGAAGGCCCCCTTCACCGCGCCTCAGGTCGAGCGCTTCACGGACATGCAGGAGCTCCTGCTGCTCGACCCGATTCACGAGGTGGACGACGCCGGCTGGCCGCACACCCCGATGACTCGCTGACGCCTCGGGAGCGCCGCGACGTGGGCCCGCAGTCCAGCAGCGAAGCCGCCCGGGCGACCGTCAGCGTCGCCGACGCCGTCGCCAGGAACCGCGCGGCCTTCGAGGAGGCGGCCCGCGGCCGTGAACGGGTCCTCGACTTCGAGGTTCTCGGCCGGACCGTCCGGCTGCGTCTGGCCGGCGACTCGCTGGAGCGGGACCTGACCGATGCGCTCCGCCATCACGCGCTCCCCGCCGGCGCCTCCGAGCCGGAATTGGAGATCTGCGCCTGGGACCGGCACTCGACCGGGGTAGAGCCGGATCTGCGCGGCGTTCCCGCCCTCGGCGAGGAGGACCCGGGGAAGAGCCTGATCCACTCACCGCGAACGATCGTCCACGGCCCGAACGGGTTCGTCACCGTCCAGGGCACGGTGCCGTGGGCGGCCCAGGGCTTCGACGCGGGCCGGCGGGCGGCGTTTCTGTGGGCGAGCGAGCCGTCGGTGCTCGGAGCCTGGGGCGAGCGGACGAAACCGTTCCTCGAGATCCTTCACGCCTGGCTGATCGACTCGCCGTGGCAGCCGATCCACGGCGGGGCCGTGGGGAGCCCGGACGGCGGCGTGCTCCTGGCGGGCGGCCCCGGGGCGGGGAAGTCGACGACGGTTCTCTCCTGCGTCCGCGCCGGGTGGCTCTACGCGGGTGACGACTACCTGGCCGTTCGAACGAGCGACGGCGAGGCCTTCGCCGCCAATCTCTACGGCAGCGCCCGTCTCTGCGTGGACATGGCCGAGCGCTTCAGCGAGCTCCGCCCCGCCGAAATCGGCGCGGTCTCGATGAACGGCATCGAGAAGCGGGACATGATCCTGAGCGAGGTCCTTCCTCCCGCCCGCTTCGGGGCCTTCCCGATCCGGGCGATCCTGCTGCCGAGGATCGCCGGTGGCTCGCGCTCGGCCCTGCGGCCGGCGAGCGCCGCCGAGGCGAGCGTGGCGATCGGCGCCTCCACCATGCATCTGCTCCGCGTGGGGGCGAGCGCCGCCTTCGAGAAGATCACCGCCCTCGCCGGCACGGTGCCGGTCCACCGGCTCGATCTGGGCGAGGACATCGACGCGCTGCCCGAGCTGATCGGCTCCGAGATCGGAGTGGGGTCCGAATGAGCGCACCGCCCGAACGGGTCAGCGCGATCGTGCCCGCCTTCAACGGCGAGCGGTTTCTCGAGCAGGCCCTGCGCAGCGTCGTCGACCAGAGCCTGCCGCCCGCCGAGGTGATCGTCGTGGACGACGGCTCGACCGATGGATCGGCCGAGATCGCCGAGGGCTTCGGCGAGCCGGTGCGATGCATCCGGCAGGAGAACACCGGCGTCGCCGGTGCGCGCAACCGGGGCCTGTCCGCCGCCGCCGGCGAGCTCATCGCCTTCCTCGACCAGGACGACCTCTGGCCGGAGGAAAAGCTCGAGGCCCAGGTCGCGGCTCTCGTCGCGAATCCGGAGGTGGGCATCGTCTCCGGCCACCTGCGCGTCATCGGCGGTGCGCTGCCGGGACGGGCATGGTCGACTCGGGGTCCCCGCGAGGCCCCGGCCGGCGCGCATCTCTCGGCGGCGCTGATCCGCCGCTCCGTCTTCGACAAGACCGGTCCGCTCGACGAGGCGATAGGCCACGCGGCGGATGACCTCGAGTTCTTTGTGCGAGCGCGGGACCTGGGCGTCCGCCGCCTGAACCTGGACGTCGTGACCCTGCTCTACCGGTGGCATGGCGGGAACACGAGCACCGACATCGACTCGGCCGCCGCCGGCCAGCTCGAGGCCGTGAGGCAATCGCTCGAACGAAGGCGCGCGAACCGGTGAGCGGCTCCGGGGTCTCGGTGGTCATTCCCGCCTTTGAGGTCGCCCGCTACGTCGGCGAGGCGATCGACAGCGTCCTCGGCCAGACGCGGCCGCCGGATGAGCTGGTGGTGGTCGATGACGGATCGGGCGACGCGACTCCGGAGGTGATCGCGAGCTACGGCGAGCGCCTGGCCGCCATCCACCAGCCCCACCTCGGCAATGCGGTCGCCTCGAATCGCGGGGTCGAGGCCACGAGCGGGGAGTACGTCGCCTTCCTCGACGCCGATGACATCTGGGCCTCCGGCAAGCTCGCGCTCCAGCTGGACGTCCTCGAGCGCGACCCCGAGGCCGACGCGGTCTTCGGCCTCGTGCAGCAGTTCCTCTCCGATGACGCCGATCCGTCGCTTGCCCGCCGGGTGGTGATTCCGGCGTCGCCACAGCCGGGCATCTCCAAGACGGCGATGCTGATCCGGCGCCCGGCTCTCGAGCGGGTCGGCTCCTTCGACGAGACACGCCGAAACGGCGACTTCACGGACTGGTACCTCCGGGCGCAGGAGCAGGGGCTGACCAGCCGCGTGCCCGAGGTGGTCGTC
Source organism: Solirubrobacterales bacterium (assembly GCA_036557385.1). Lineage (GTDB taxonomy): Bacteria > Actinomycetota > Thermoleophilia > Solirubrobacterales > 70-9 > DASUPK01. Next base: position 3,278 of record DATBHQ010000201.1, read on the forward strand.
GCAAAGCGGCGCATCCACGGCTCGAATCTCGGCATCCGCGAGCGGCACCGGCAGTGGCCCGAGACGCTCGACGTGCTCAAGGCCTCGCTCGACCGGCGGCGGGGCGGCTGAGCGGATGTTGCGCCGGCCACCCCTCCCACCCGAGCAGGTGCTCGCCCTGCGCGCCGCCCTGCTCCCGGGAGCGCGGGGGGAGGACGCTTTCGCCGAGTGGCGGGAGCTCGTCGACTTCGAGGCCACCGGTTCCCCGGCGTACCGGCTCCTGCCCCTGATCTACAAGAACCTCGGCGCCGGCGCGGATAGCGATCCGGTCCTCGGGCGGATGCGCGGGGTCTACCGCCGGACCTGGGTCCTCAACCAGATCCAGCTCCAGGGCGGCGAGCGAGCGATCGCCCTCCTCGACGAGCTCCGCATCCCCACGATGCTGCTCAAGGGCGCGGCGATGATCGCGCGCTGGACCGGCGACGCGGGCGTCCGGATGATGGCCGACTTCGATCTTCTGGTTCCGCGCGAGCACGCCCTGCGCGCCGTCGAGATCCTGCGCGGCGCCGGATGGTCCCCGGCCGTCGATCGCTCCGGACCGCTCACCGAAACCGATCTGGAGGAGGAGCACGCGATCCTGCTGAGGCACGAGGGCGGCGGCGAGCTCGACCTGCACTGGCGCGCGCTGATCCATGGGGCCGGACGGGCCTCCGATGAGGCGCTCTGGGAGAGGGCCGAGGAGATCCGGCTGGGCGAGGTGAGCACGCGCGTCCCCGCGCCGGAGGACCACGTCCACCACGCCTGCTCTCACGCCACGACCTGGACCGCCGCCGGGCGCGTCGACTGGATCGCGGACTCCGGGCTGATCATCCGCGAAGTGGGGCGGGGGTTCGACTGGTCGCGCGTCATGGAGCTCGCCCGGCTCGATCGATCCGAGGTCGTGGTCAGGTCGCTCACCGCCGCGCTCAGCGAAGTGCTCGAGGAGCCGGTTCCGGTGGCCGGGACCCAGCGCCGGCTCCGAATCGCTCGCCCGGCGATCGCCGAGCGGATCGAGATCTCGCTGCGAGGCCGGATGCCGCACGAGCTCGGGCCGGCGGCCGAGCTCTTTCTTGACCTGCAGAGCCATCGCCGCCGCCGTGCCGACCGGCTGCGGCGACCCCTGATCGCCTCGGTTCCATCATTCGCGAGGGAGCGCTGGCGCGTCGAGGGGATCCCGGGCCTCGTCGCCCAGGCCGCATACGCGGGCCTCGGCCGGCCGCCCTGGCTACGCCGGGCCCTCGTGCGGCGGGTCCGCACCCGGCGGGTCGTCGCGGGCGAACTCGCCGGAATCGATGCGGCCTCGCTGGATCTCCGCACCGAGGGGGCGGTTCGCGGCTCGCTGGTCAACGGCTGGTCCTTCGCCGAATCGGAGGGCCGCTGGACGGATGGAGCCGAGGCGACGCTCGCCCTTCGCACCTCGCCGCGAGCGGGCGATCTCGCGATCGACGTGACGGCGCTGCCGCTGCTCCACCCAGAGCATCCCGCCCTGGACGTCGAGGTCTGGGCAAACGACCGCCCTGTGGGCGTCTGGGGCTACCGCCTCGATCAGGAGGCCCCGGCGAGCAGGCGCCTCGTCCTGCCGCAGGATTCCCTGGCGCGGAGCGACGTCCTGGAGATCGCGTTCGTCCTCCGCGATCCGTGCAGGCCGATGGAGCTGGGCCTATCCGAGGACCCGCGAAGGCTCGGCCTCTTCGTGCGCGAGCTCCGCTTCAGTCACGCCTAGGATCGAGAGGCGCGGAGTACGCTGGCTGTCGTGATTCCCTCAGGGAACATCCCGGTGCTCGCACGGGGGAGAGATGAGGCGGCCGCGCTGCTCATGGCAGTGATGGTCCTGATCGCCTCGACCGCCAGCGGCGTTACCCCGGTGCCGGAGTTGGGCTTCGTCCTCCAAATCTCGGGTGTGGGAGCTCTGGCCGGTGGGCTGATCGCCGTGATGATGCGACGTGCCGACCCCGAGGCAGATGTCTGGTGGATCACCACGCGAATGACCCTGCTGGGCGCCCTCGTGGGACTGCTGATCGTCCTCGGTGACGCGGTGATCCGGTGAAGAGGAAGGCTGACGCCCGCGTGTTCGGGGCTGGCGTTCTGGCCGCGGTGCTCATCTCGCTGGCGGCCGAGCTCTTCGAGCTTGGACCCGTCGGGCTTCTGGCCGCGAGTTCGGTCGCTCTGATGCTGCTCTCAGCCCTGGTGGCTCGCGAGGAGCACCGCGACCGTCACGGGGGCTAGCGGCTCAGCGCTTCTTCCGCTTTTTCTTGCACTTCTTCTTGGCGGACTCGGCCGAGCGGTGCTTCTTCTTGTGCTTCTTGCACTTCTTCTTCGTCACCGTGCCCGGCGACTGAGTAACAGGAGGCTGGGGCGCCGCGGGATGAGTGATGCAATCGGGCGAGGCGCCGATCGCGGCGATCTCCGTATCGCTCAGGACGCCGCTGTAGACGCGGATGCAGGAGACGGCTCCTGCCGATTCCTCGCCGGGATTGCCGCCGCTGGTGTTGTCGACGAAGAACGTCAGCGCGTCGCCGATGACCATTTCGCGGAAGCTGGATGTAAAAGCGGGCGCACCGTTCACGAACGCGCGAGTGGCCGAACCCGAAACGGTGACTGCGAGGGTCGAATAGGTGTTGGAGCCGAAGACGGGGCCAGGGCTCTCGGTCGCCTCCGGGAACGGCCTGTAGTACCTCACCTTGCGGTCGCGGTCGTAGATGCCGTTGTCGTCGGTGCCGTGCGACCAGTCGAGGATCCTGTTGTAGCCGGTGTCGTCAAGGAGCCGGAAGGTCATCACCACGGAGTGCTGCGGGGGGTTGCCGCCGGTGAAACCCACGGGTGCCATCTGCGCGCCGGATCCCGACCCGAAGGCGAGCACCTGCCGGCTACTTCCCATCACGTTCTCCGACTGGAAGTTCGTGTTGAGGTTGAGAAAGGACAAGCTGGGCCCGGGCCCGGAAGACGCCGTCGTGCCCTGGAGCTGGTAGTCGCCGAGCAGCGTCGCCGCCGGCGCCGCCGGCGCGCCGACCAGCGCCACCGTGACCGCAACGCCACCCACGAGCGCAGCAACACGACCCCTATTCACTTCTTCTCCCTCCGTTGCCCCCTTCGGTCCAGCGACCCTAGCCGCTGGAGAGCGACCGCGCAAGGTCGATCAACAGGCGTACCCCGTAGCCCGTCGGGCCCTTGCCGACGTACTCGCGCCCGACGTCCCAGGCGGTGCCGGCTATGTCGAGGTGGACCCAGGGCTTGCCGTCGACGAACTCCTCCAGGAAGGAGCCCGCGTAGATCGTGCCGGCCTTGCGCTTCGAGGCGGCGTTGGTCAGGTCCGCCACCGTCCCCTTGGTGAGGTCCTTGTACTCGGCGTGGAGGGGGAGGCGCCAGGCGAGCTCGCCAGTGCGCTCGGCGGCCGCCTCGACCCGCTCGGCGAACGCGTCGTCGTTGGAGATCAGCGCTGCGTAGGTGGAGCCGAGGGCGACCAGGACGGCCCCGGTGAGGGTGGCGAGGTCGACGATCCGGTCGGCGCCGAGCTCGACGGCGTAGGAGAGGGCGTCGGCCAGGATCAGGCGCCCCTCGGCGTCGGTGTTGTTGACCTCCACCGTCTTGCCGTTGAGCTGGGTGATGATGTCGCCGGGCTTGACGGCGGTTCCGCTCGGCATGTTCTCGGTGGACGGGATCACCGCCAGCACGTCGATCGGCAACTCGAGCTTGGCGATCGCCGAGACCGTCTCCAGCACCGCGGCGGCCCCGGACATGTCCATCTTCATCTCCTGCATCCCCGCCGATGGCTTGATCGAGATGCCGCCCGAGTCGAAGGTGACGCCCTTGCCGACCAGGCCGAGGGTCTCCTCGCCGCCGCCCTTGTGGCGCAGGACGATCAGCCGGGGTTCCTCCGCAGTCCCCTGCGAGACGGCCACCAGGCCGCCCATGCCCTTCTCCTTGATCTGCCCGCGGTCGAGCACCTCGCAGGTGACCGAGTCGTGCTCCTCGGCGATCGCGTTGGCGCGGCCGGCCAGGTAGCTCGGCGTGACGACGTTCGACGGCAGATCCTGGAGCTCGCGGGCGAAGTTCTCGGCCTCGGCGCCGATGCGGGCGGCCTCCACCGCCTCGGCCAGGCCGCCGTCCCCGATCACCGTGATCTCCTCGAGGGACTTCGAGTCCCCGTCGTCCTCGTCGTCCGACTTGCTCTTGAACTGGTCGAAGCGGTAGGAGGCGAGGATCGCGCCCTCGACCATGGCCGTCGCCACCGGGGCGGGGTCGTCGCCGTCGGGGCCGCTCAGGGCCAGCGAGGAGGCGTCCACCGAAGCCGCCGTGCGCGCCGCGATCGCCGCCGCCACCCGCGCGCGCTCGGGTGTGAAGTCGCTGCTGTCGCCGAGGCCCACGACCAGCGCGCGGCGGGGCGTCCCGGGGTGGACGACGGTCGCCCGCTTGTAGGAGGCCTTGACGTCCTCGGAGCCGGGGGCGCCGGCGAGCGGCTCGGGGAGATCGTCACCCTCGAAGATCAGAACCGCGAGGAGATCGGACCCGACCTCGGAGAGCGGCTTGTCGGTGACCTCGACGCGCAACGGCGCCAGATTACAGACGACGACCAGCGGGTCATCACTAGCATTCGAGTTCCACTTCAACGACGAAAGGCGCAGATGTCGAAGACGGTCATCCTCTCCACCGCCAGGACCCCCTTCGGGAAGATGGGCGGCGGGCTCTCGTCCCTCGATGCCACCGACCTCGGCGGCACCGCGATCTCGGATGCGCTCGACCGCGCCGAGGTCAAGCCCGATGAGATTCAGGGCGTCGTCTACGGCCAGGTGCTGCAGGCCGGGCAGGGGCAGATCCCCTCGCGCCAGGCCCAGATCAAGGCGGGCATCTCGCGCGAGGTGCCCTCGGAGACCGTCAACAAGGTCTGTGCCTCGGGCATGCGCTCGATCGGCATCGCCGACCAGGCGATCCGGGCGGGCGACCTCGAGATCGGCGTCACCGGCGGGATGGAGTCGATGAGCCAGGCCCCGTACCTGCTCCCCGGCGCCCGCTTCGGCTTCCGAATGGGCGACGTGCAGGCGATCGACGCGATGACCCACGACGGCCTCACCAATCCCTTCACCGAGAAGCAGATGATCAACGAGGCGAGCGAGGTCTCGAACGAGCTCGAGATCACCCGCGCCGACATGGACCGCTTCGCCGAGCGCTCCCACCAGCTGGCCCACAAGGCGACCGAGGAGGGCAGGCTCGCGGAGGAGATCGTCACGGTGACGGTCAAGTCGAGAAAGGGCGAGAACGAGGTCGCCACTGACGAGGCGATCCGCCCGGACACAACCCTCGAGGTCCTCTCCAAGCTGAAGGCGGTCGGCGGCGACGACGCGACCCACACCGCCGGCAACGCGCCGGGCGTAAACGACGGCGCGGGCGCGGTCGTGGTCGCCTCCGACGAGTGGGCGAGCAAGAACGGCAAGACCCCGATCGCGACCGTGCTCAGCTACGGCCAGGTCGCCGATGACTTCCCATACCTCGCCAAGACGCCGGCCAGGGCCGCCATCCAGGCGCTGGAGAAGATCGGGAAGGAGCCCACCGACGTCGACCTCTGGGAGATCAACGAGGCCTTCGCCTCGGTGGCGATCAACTCGATGCGGATGCTCGAGATCGATGACGAGAACGTGAACGTGAACGGCGGCGCGATCGCGCTCGGCCACCCGATCGGCGCCTCCGGCGCCCGCATCGTGGGCGCGCTGGTGCACGAGCTGCGCCGCCGCGGCGGCGGGCTCGGCTGCGCCGCGATCTGCTCCGGCGGCGGCCAGGGCGACGCGATCGTGGTCGAGGTCAACGGCTCCTAGCCGGCTCGGGGCGGCGCGCCGAGCGCTGCGCTGGCAGAATCCTCCGCTGTGACGGAGGAGAGGCGGGATCGGGACGAGCGGGTCACCAGGCGCCGCCTGATCGGGACCGGCGCCGCGGCGGCCGGGGCGGCCGCCCTCTCGCGCGTGCCGGGCGCCGAGGCTCGACGGGAACGGCAGCACGAGAAGCAGCACCGGCGCCACCGGCTGCACGCCGACGTCGTTGTCGTCGGGGCCGGGTTCGCCGGCTTGACCGCGGCCCTGCGGCTGAAGCAGGCCGGCAAGTCGGTGCTGGTCCTCGAGGCGCGCAACCGCGTCGGTGGGCGGGCCCACAACGCGCGGATCCCGCGCGGTCAGATCACCGAGCGCGGGGCGGCGTTCATCGGCCCCACCCAGGACTACATCGCGGAGCTGGCGAGGGAGGTCCGGGTGGGGACCTTCCCCACCTTCGACACCGGCGACAACATCTACATCCGGGACGGCACCCGGCTGACCTACTCCGACACCAGCATCACCGGCACCGCGCCCCCCGACCCGGTGATCCTGCCCGACCTGGCCAACGTCGTCCTGACGCTCGACCAGATGGCGACCCAGATCGACGTCAACTCACCCTGGACCGCCGCGGACGCCGCGAGCTGGGACGCCCAGACGCTCCAGAGCTTCGTCGAAGCCCACTCGACCACCCCGCAGTTCCGTGAGCTCATCCCGGCCGCGACCAGGCCGATCTTCGGCGCGGAGCCGCGGGAGCTCTCCCTGCTCTTCACCGTCTTCTACATCGCGGCGTCGGGGAATGAGCAGAACGTCGGCACCTTCGAGCGGAACTTCAACACGAGGATGGGTGCCCAGCAGGACCGCTTCGACGGCGGCACGCAGCTCGTCGCCCTGCGCGTGGCCAAGCGCCTCGGCAAGAAGCGGGTGCTCCTGAAGCAGGCCGTCCGGCGCATCGTGCAGGAGAAGCACGGCGTCACGGTGCTCACCAAGCGGCTGCGCGTGCGGGCGAAGCACGTGATCGTCGCGATCCCGCCGACGCTCGCCGGGCGGATCGACTACCGGCCCGATCTGCCGCCCGAGCGCGACCAGCTGACCCAGCGCATCCCGCAGGGGAACCTGACCAAGGTCGCCTGCGTCTATGACCGGCCCTTCTGGCGCGACGCCGGGCTGAACGGAACCGCGATCTCCACCGATGGCTACATCAGTGCGACGTTCGACGACTCGCCGCCGAGCGGTCGCCCCGGCGTGGTCTTCGGCTTCGTCGGCGGCGATCGCTCGAGGCAGTTCCACGCCCTTTCGCCGGCCAAGCGCAAGGCGGCGATCGTCGCGCAGTTCACGCAGTTCTTCGGCGCCGGCGCCGCCAAGCCGATCGATTACCTCGAGTCCTACTGGGCGGGCGAGCGCTGGTCGCGTGGCTGTCCGGTGGGCATCGCGGGCCCCGGCGTCTACACCGCCTATGGCCCGGCCCTCCGCCGCCCAGTCGGCCGGATCCACTGGGCCGGGACTGAGACCTCGACCTTCTGGAACGGATACATGGACGGCGCGGTTCGCTCGGGCACGCGCGCCGCGGCGGAGATCCTCGGCAGAACGTAGGGCCGACGAGGGGCGTGGCTAGGCTGCCTGCCATGGCCGAGAAGTCATCCGGGGGCAAGGGCGCCGCGTTCTTCGACCTCGACAAGACCCTGATGGCGGGGTCCTCCGGGATGGTGTTCGCCCGGGTCGCGAACCGCAAGGGCTTCGTTCCCCGCGGCCAGCTGGCCAAGTGGGGGCTGGACCACCTCCGCTACCGGCTGCGCGGGTCCTCGGACGCGCAGACGAGCGCCGTGGTGGAGGTCGCCAGCCGGATCTTCGCCGAGATCCCCGAGCGGGACGTGGAGCGGATGGGGCCCGAGGTGCTCGCCGGGATCCTGCCGCGGATCTACCCGCAGATGCTCGATGAGGTGCATCGCCACCAGGATGAGGGCCGCGCCACCTTCATCGTCAGCGCCGCCGGCAACGACCTGGTGAAGACGCTGGCGGCTGTACTCGGCATGGAGGGCGGTATCGGGACGCGCTGGGCGGTCGGTGCGGACGGCAAGTTCACGGGGGAGATGGACGGCCCATTCGTCTACGGCGAGGGCAAGGTCGAGGCGATGCAGCAGTTCGCCGAGCGGCACGACATTGACCTGGGGGCCTCCTGGGCCTACTCCGACTCGGCCAGCGACCTGCCGATGCTCCGGGCGGTCGGCCACGCAGTGGTCGTCAACCCCGATGGCCCCCTGCTCGAGATCGCCCGTCAGGAGGAGTGGCAGGTGATGCGCTTCGAGAAGCTCGGCCGGCGGCTCGCGATCGTGGGCGCGACGGCGCTGGCCGCGGTCGCCGGCGGCGCTGCAGCGAGCGCGTCGAGGAGGCGAAACAGCCACCGTAAACTGGCCCCATGGCGGTAGAGCCGGAGATGCGAGGGCGCGCGTCAGCGCGACCTGTGATGTCGAGCCGGGCGCACGAGTGGCTGGCCGAGGTCTACTCGAAGCTCGAGGAGCGCGAGGCGCTCTTCGAGACGATCTCAGGGCAGGAGTTGAAGCCTCTCTACACCGAGGAGGACCGCGAGGGGACGGATCCGGAACGCGATCTCGGCTACCCCGGTGAGTTCCCCTACACGCGCGGCGTCTACCCCTCGATGTACCGGGGCCGGCTCTGGACGATGCGCCAGTTCGCCGGCTTCGGCACCGCCGAGGAGACCAACAAGCGCTTCCACTACCTGCTCGACCACGGCCAGACGGGGCTGTCGACCGCCTTCGACATGCCGACGCTGATGGGGCTCGACTCCGACGCCAACCGCTCACTCGGCGAGGTCGGCGTGGAGGGGGTGGCCGTCGACACCCTCGACGACATGGAGACCCTCTTCTCCGGCATCGACCTGGGCCAGGTGACCACCTCAATGACGATCAACGCCCCGGCGGCGATCCTGCTCGCCTTCTACGTCGCCACCGCCGAGGAGCAGGGGGTCCCGCCGGAGCGCCTAGGCGGCACGATCCAGACCGACATCCTGAAGGAGTACATCGCCCAGAAGGAGTGGTGCTTCCCGATCGAGCCGGCGATGCGCCTGGTCGGGGACATGATCGAGTGGTGTACCGAGCGCATGCCGCGCTGGCACCCGATCTCGATCTCCGGGTACCACATCCGCGAGGCGGGCTCGACCGCCCAGCAGGAGCTCGCTTTCACGCTCAAGGACGGCTTCACCTACGTCGAGCAGGCGCTCGAGCGGGGGCTCGACGTGGACGCCTTCGCTCCGCGGCTCTCCTTCTTCTTCAACGCCCACATCGACTTCTTCGAGGAGGTCGCCAAGTACCGCGCCGCCCGCCGGATCTGGGCGCGCGAGATGCGGGAGACCTACGGCGCCAAGCGCGAGGAGTCCTGGCGAATGCGCTTCCACACGCAGACCGCCGGCGTCTCGCTGACCGCCCAGCAGCCCCAGGTCAACATCATCCGCACGGCGATCGAGGCTCTCGCCGGCGTCCTCGGCGGCACCCAGTCGCTGCACACCAACTCCTACGACGAGGCCCTCGCCCTGCCGACCGAGGAGGCCGTCCGGATCGCGCTGCGGACGCAGCAGGTGATCGCGCACGAGACCGGCGTCACCAACACGATCGACCCGCTCGGCGGCTCGTACTTCGTCGAGACCCTCACCGACGAGATGGAGCGCTCGGCCTACGAGTACTTCGCTCGCATCGACGAGCTCGGGGGCATGGTCGAAGCGATCAAGCAGAACTTCCCCCAGCGCGAGATCGCCGACGCCTCCTTCCGCTACCAGCAGGAGGTCGACCAGCGCCGGCGGATCGTGGTCGGCGTGAACGACTACGTGCTGGAGGACGACGAGGAGATCCCGATCCTTCGCATCGACCCGGCTCTCGAGCGCAAGCAGAGGGGGAGGGTCGAGGCGACCAAGGCCCGCCGTGACTCGGCGGAGGTCGAGCGCACGCTGGAAGCGCTGCGCTCCGCCGCGGCGACCGATGCCAACCTGATGGAGCCGATCCTCGCCTGCGCTCGCGCGCGCGCCTCGGAGGGCGAGATGGTCGAGGCGCTCCAGGCGGTGTTCGGCAGCTACACGGAGCTGCCGGTCTTCTAGCTCGGCCGGGCCATGTGAACCGCCCGGTGGTATGAAGTACGGGAGCGTGAGGAGAGTGAAGCCGGGAAGCATCGCTGGAGCCATCGCCCTGCTGGCGCTGCTCGGCGCCGGCGTCGCATCCGCCCTCACCTCCCCAGTCGGGGTGATCGGCCCGTCGACCGGGATCCAGCCTTCGGGACGCCACCTCGAGCCCGAGGGCAAGCTGACGCAACTCGGCAACCTGCCGACGGGTGGAGCGCTGACCACCAATGGGCGCTTCCTCTGGGCACTCTCCACGGGACGCGGCCGGAACGACGTCCGCATCGTCCGGGTCGCGAACCCGCCGTGCAAGAAGGGCAAGAAGGCTGAGAAGGGCAAGAAGAGGAAGAAGGCTCGCTGCAAGCGCCGCGGGGCGCCGATCGGCGCCGTCGTGCAGACCATCCCGTTCCCGGGTCTGAGCGGCGGGGTCGCGATGTCGCCGGACGGGCACACCGCCTACGTCTCGGGCGTCGCGAACTCCAGCCACGCGGCCGAGCAGGCGGATCCGAGCGTCCCTGGCCAGGAGGGCGACGTGATCCACGTCCTGCACTACGACCCGAGAACCGGCACCGCCACGAGGGCGGGAGTGATCCCGGTCCCTCCGCCAAGCGATGCCCCGCCCGCCCAGAGCTTCCCGACCAACGACCCTCCGATCTCGTGGCCCCGCGACATCGCGGTCAGTCCGAACGGGCGGACCCTGCTGGTCGCGCTCAATCTGGCCGACGCCGCCGCGCTGATCGACACCGCGACCGGCAACGTCCGCTACGTCAACATCGGGCACTACCCGTACGGCGCCGGGATCACGAGCAACGGCAAGTACGGTCTCGTGACCAGCGAGACGCAGGGCATTGTCGCCGTGATCGACCTCGCCGCCGGGACCGTCGTGAAGACGCTCCAGGTGGCCCCGCCGCTCTCGCACCCCGAGAGCATCGCGATCGATCCGAAGGCCCCGCGCGCCTTCGTCGCCAACGCGAACCAGGACACGATCACCGCGATCAACACGAAGTCGCTGGCTGTGAGCAGGACCCTGTCGGTCGAGCGCCCGCAGGGCGTGGGCACCTCGCCGACCTTCGTGAGCGTGACCTCGGACGGCTGCGACCTCCTCTCGGCGGATTCGGGTGAGGACGCCGTCGCGGTCTTCGCCCTCTCCAAGGGCAAGCGCTGTGGCGAGGGGGCCAAGAAGGGCAAGAAGAAGAAGAAGAAGAAGAAGGTCAAAGGCAAGCACAAGAAGCACCGCAAGGCGCACGCTCGCAAGGCCAAGCCCTTCCAGCTAGTCGGGCGGATCCCGACCGGCAGCTATCCGACCATGGTGGCCGCGACACCCAAGCGCCGCCAGCTGGTCTGGGTCTCAGCCCGCGGTCTCGGTGTCGGTCCCAACCCGGGCGGGCCCAGCCCGTTCACCGGCGACGACACCTATCTGGACCAGTACCTGCCGTCGATCGTCGACGGGGCCTCGGGCGTCCTCAGCTATCCCAGCGACCGGAAGATCCGCAAGCTCACCCCGATCAGCGACCGCCAGGTCATTCCCGCAGACGCGCGAAGCGCGCCGAGCGACACCCCGATCCGGGCGGGCGGGCCGATCAAGCACGTCTTCTACATCGTGCGCGAGAACCGCACCTACGACCAGATGCTCGGCGATGACTCGCGAGGGGATGGCGATCCGGCGCTCGAGCTCTTCGGCCCCAGCATTACTCCCAACCTCCACGAGCTCGTGCAGCGCTTCCCGCTGCTCGACCACGTCTACGCGAACTCGGAGGCATCGATCGACGGCCACTACTGGACGGCGGCCGGGGCGGTCTCGGACTACGTCACCAAGAACTGGCACCAGAACTACGCGGGGCGCAACCGGCCCTACGACTTCGGGGCCTTCGAGGTGAGCGCCCCGCCCAAGGGCTACATCTTCCAGCGGATGCTGGAGAGCGGCGTCTCGTTCTACAACTACGGCGAGGCGCTGGCCGGGATCTCGCCCTTCCCGGACAAGGATCGGACGCCGGAGCAGACGGCAGAGAACGCCGCGGTCCTCAACATCAATCACACCGACGTGCAGATCGTCGGCGGCTGCTACGACAGCGACATCTCGATCTTCGACACGCCCGCGATCGGGACAAAGCTCGGGAACGTCTACGACTCGAGCCTCCCGCCGGGGAGCAACCCGGCCGGCGATCACTCTCGCTTCGACTGCTTCAACGACCGCTTCCAGTCGCAGCTGGCGACGAACTCGGTCCCGACCTTCAACTACCTCTCGCTGCCGCTCGACCACACCGAGGGGCTCGCCCCGGGCAAGCGCACCCCGGACGCCGACATCGCCGACAACGACTGGGCCCTCGGCCAGATCGTCGATGCCATCTCACACTCCTCGATCTGGAACAGCTCGCTGATCCTGGTGGTCGAGGACGACTCACAGAACGGCGCCGACCACGTCGACGCTCATCGCATTCCCGCCCTGGCGATCAGCCCCTACACCCAGCAGGGCGCCGTGGTGCACGATCGCTACGACCAGCTCTCCTTCCTGCGAACGCTGGAGATCACCGCCGGCCTGCCTTCGCTCAACCTGGGAGAGACTCTCGCGGTTCCGCTCTACAACGCCATGACGGCGAATCCGGGCAACTCGGCGCCCTACGACGCGACCATGCCGAGCATCGACATGACGGCGACGAACCCCGCCACCGCCCAGAACATCGCCGCCTCGAAGGGCCAGCCTCTCGATGCGACCGACCAGGTACCGCAGCACGTGCTCGACGCCATGCTCTGGCACTACCGCCACGGCTTCGGGTCCCACCCGCCGCCGCCGGGGCCGAACGCATCGACCCAGGACAGCAAGCGGGTGGACGACGACTCCATCGACGTCGACGAGCTCGTCCGGGAGATGCGGCAGCTCTCGCACAAGCCCTCCAAGCCGGACGACGACGAGTAGAGAAGGGGCCGGCTCGCGCCGGCCCCTTCCGCCACTCACATCGGTCCGCCTCAGGCAGGCGGCGCCCCGCGCTGCGTCCGTGACTTGACGCAGTTGGCGTAGACGGAGATCGGCTTGTTGAGCGCCGTGCCCTCGTCCGCGGGGGTCATGGGGTCGTCCGGCCGAAGCTGCAGCCGCACCACGAAGCCGCTGCCGTTCGGGTAGGCGTCCAGGACCTGGTAGTCGCCGTGGTGCGGCGGGTTACCGGTCCACTTGAAGCCGCCGGACGTCGCCTTCTTGCTCAGCTCGCACTTCACCGCGTAGGTGTGGACGGTGTCGAACGAGTCCGTCGTCTTCGGGGTCGTGTAGGGCGCCGCGGCGTACTGGATCACGCCCGTGCCGGCAAGCCTGTCGCGGCTGTCCGACTGGAACCAGGCGAGCTTGAGGTTGCCCTTCAGCGAGGAAGCCGCTACGGCCGTGCCGGACACGGCCAGTACCAAGGCGATGACGCTTACGATCATCGCCGGACTCGGCATCCGAATCCGTTTCATTTCTCCTGCCTTTCGTGTCGACTGCGTTCCCTGGCACCCGTAATCGGGTTCCAGTGCAGCAACACGCGGATTCGCTACCGGGTTGCGCTGCCCGCGGTTATGCCGCGCGCTGCGCGGACTCGACGATCACGATGAGCTCGCCGGTGGAGGTCAGCTCCGACCCGGCGAGGAACATCCGGCCGATGCCTCGGCGCTGAGATTCCTCCCTGGCCAGCCGGCAGGCGTCGTCATGAGCGAGTCCCGTGCCCAGCACCTTCTCCCCGTGAGCACGATCCAGAAAAAGAACGTCGTACACCGCTGTGCCTCCTGTCGCGATTCCCCTATGGAGTGCCTGCACTACTCATTCTCGTATCGGCTTACCGCACTTGGAACCGTAGAAACTTCTTGTTCGATTACGGTTAACTCGCTACCCGAGCAACCGCAGAGACTGAATAGTGCCGATCGACTCCGCTAGAAAAATCAGGATCGTCGTCGCCAAGCCCGGATTGGACGGGCACGACCGCGGCGCGAAGATCATCGCCCGCGCCCTGCGGGATGCGGGGATGGAGGTGATCTACACCGGCCTGCACCAGACGCCGGAGCAGATCGCGGAGACCGCGATCCAGGAGGACGCCGACGCGGTCGGGCTCTCGATCCTCTCCGGTGCCCATATGACCCTCGTCCCGAGGGTGGTGGAGCTGCTCTCGGACCAGGGGGCGAGCGATGTGGTGGTCACGGTCGGCGGCACGATTCCCGCCGACGACATCCCTGAGCTCAAGAGGCTGGGCGTGGCGGAGGTGTTCACGCCCGGCGCGCCCACTGACGAAATCGTGGAGTTCGTCAAGCGGGCGGTCGCCGGACGCGAAGAGGCCTCCGCGGCGAACTAGCTTCTAGTAGCCCCCGCCGCCGTAGCCGCTGCTGTATCCGCCGGACGAGCCGGTGGACGTGCCGCTCGACGATCCGCTGGTGGACGTCGCCGATGACGGAGCGGCCTTGCCCGAGGCGGTGGCCGCGCTCCAGAGGAAGTTCGTGCCTCCGAAGCTGTCGCGGAACCCGTTGCCGGTGGCCTGGCCGGGGGTGTCCTCGACGAATGTGTAGAGGGGCATGCCGTTGAGGGTCACCTGGCTCGAGCCATCGGGCCGCTTGACGGTGCCGAGCTTCGCCTGGACCGCGGAGTCGCTCGAGCTGGGCTGCCCCGAGCCGGGCGCGGCGAGCGGGACCCACTCGGTCAGGCACTGACCGGTGCAGGCGATCTTCGAGCCCGTGTCCATGTCATTCGTGTAGAGGACCTTCCCGCTCGAGTCGACCGGGACGTTGCCCACGCCCGAGACCGACTTCGTCGTGACGGTCCCGCCGCTCTTGTCGCTGACCGGCGTGGCTCCGGCCGAGCCCGAGCCGGAGCTCGAGTTGGAGTTGCCGCTGCCTCCGCATGCCGCCAGGCCGATGGCGACCAGCGCCATCGCGGCGACCGCGAGGAGCGGAAGGCGTTTCGGTGTCATCTCTGATCCTTTGTCTCGTGTCGACCCCATCTGGCCAGTACTACGGCTGCGCAGCCGGCCGAGATTGTGTGACGGATGACACCCAATCCCGATAGCCCCCCGCCCCGTACATTCAGCAGATGGACCCTTCCGACGAGGCCCTGCTCGCAGGTTTCGCGACCGGTGATCCGGGCACTGCCGCTGCGTTCGTGCGCCGCTTCCAGGGGCGCGTCTACGGACTCGCGCTGACGATCGTCCGGCAGCCGGCGATCGCGGAGGAGGTCGCCCAGGAGACCTTCGCCCGGGTCTTCCGCCACGCGGGCAACTACGACGCGCGCAAGGGGCGCGTGTCGACCTGGCTGCTCTCGATCGCGCGCAACCTTGCCATCGACCAGACCCGGATGAAGCGCCTCGACCCGGTGGACCCGGAGGTGATCGCGGCGGAGGTCTCGCTCACCTCGCAGGAGCCGGCGGCGGCCGACGCCGCGCTGCAGCCCGACGAGCGCGAGCAGCTCCGCTCCGCGATCACAGAGCTGCCCGACGACCAGAAGCGGGCGCTCGTCCTGTCGGCGTACATGGGCCGGACCGCGCGGGAGATCTCG
>DATBHQ010000202.1:0-3339 GCA_036557385.1 Solirubrobacterales bacterium
CGTCGTCGTCATCACCGGGAACCTGACCAGGGATCCCGAGCTTCGCTCCACCCCCAGCGGGACCGCTGTCTGCAAGCTTCGGGTGGCCGTCAACAGCCGCCGCAAGGACGGCCAGAGCGGCGAGTGGGTCGACAAGCCCAATTACTTCGACGTCACGGTTTGGGGCGCCCAGGGTGAGAACTGCGCCCAGTACCTCTCCAAGGGCCGCCCGGTGGCGGTCGAGGGGCGGCTCGACTGGCGCGAGTGGGAGACGCAGGAGGGCGGCAAGCGCCAGGCTGTCGAGATCATCGCCAACAGCGTGCAGTTCCTCGGCTCCCGCTCGGACAACCCGGGCGGCGGAGGCGGCAACGGCTTCCAGCCGCAGTCGGACGTGCCCGCGGACACCTCGGACTTCGAGGGCGCCGGCGTCAGCTCGGGCGGCGGCTCGGACGACGACATTCCGTTCTAGCTAGTTTGGCCGCCGCGGCTTCGGGGGGCTCTCGCGCCGATGCGTGGCTTGCGCAGGGCTCTCATTTCACCTGGAGCCCATCGGCCGAGGACGCCGCACCTGTCGAGATCTTCCACGTGGAGCTCGGGGAGCAGGGTGCCCCGGTGCTCGCGCTGGTGCACGGCTTCCCGACGTCCAGCATCGACTGGTTCGAGGTCGCCGAGCAGCTGAGCGCGCGGTATCGGGTCTGCGCCCTCGACTTCCCCGGCTACGGCTTCTCCGGCAAGCCCCGGGGATGGGGCTACAGCCTGCGGCGGGACGCGGAGCTGCTGGACCATTACCTGGCGGAGGTGGTGGGCGCCGAGTCCGTCGTGATGGTTGCCCACGACCGTGGGGACAGCGTCGCCCTCATCCACGCGGCGAACGCCGCCGAGAGCGGGGCGCGGGTCCCGCTCGATCACCTCGCCCTCTCCAACGCCAACATCTTCCTGCCGCTGTCGAGCCTGACCGACGCGCAACGGCTGATGCTGCACAACCCGGAGCTGCTCGAGCGGCTCACCCCCGAGATGCTCGCGGCGGGCATGGGCCAGGCGACCTTCACGCCGCGCCGCGGGCCCGACGACCCCGAGGTGCAGGCGCTGGCGGCGACGTTCGCGCACGACGACGGCGTCTCCGTCCTGCACGAGACGATCCAGTACCTGGTTGAGCGCTCGCAGGACGAGGGGTCCTGGCTTCGCTCGCTGGCCGCCACGCCCCTCCCGACGACGGTCATCTGGGGGCTCTACGACACCGTCTCTCCGGTGCGCGTGGCGACTCACGTCTGGCACGAGCACCTGATGTTCAAGCCCGGCCGCAATGCCATCTACCTCGTTCCCGGCGCGAACCACTACCTCCAGAATGACCGGCCGGAGGCCTACGTCCAGGTCCTGGAGCACGCGCTCTCCTCGCCGGAGGACGCGGCGCCCGGCCCGCTGTCCGACGCGCTCGACGCACCGCTGCTCGTCGACCGCTCACGCAGCGAGCTGCCTGACGCGGCGGAGCTGATCGCCCGGCGCGCGCCGATTCCCGAGCAGTAGCCGTAGGAACCCGCAGGGCGCCCGGTAGCTACCATTCGCCGCCGTTCATGGCTCGACAGCAGCGACAGCAGCAGTCCACCGGCGGCCGCAGGCGCCGCGGGCTCAGCGATCGAGGGCGGCCGCGCAAGTACACGCGGATCAACGCCGAGTCGATCGACTACAAGGACCTGAACCTGCTGCGGCGGTTCATCTCGGACCGCGGCAAGACCCGCTCACGCCGAGTCACCGGGCTCTCCAGGAAGCACCAGCAGCAGCTCGCCCTCGCGGTGAAGCGAGCCCGGGAGCTCGCGCTGCTGCCCTACGTCGGCGAGCGCTAGTGGCGCAGGCTGTTCTGCTCAAGGACGTCGAGGGCCTCGGCGAGGCCGGTGCGGCGGTGGACGTCTCGCCCGGCTACCTGCGCAACTACCTGGTCCCGCGCAAGCTGGCGCAGCCCGCCACCAAGGGCTCTCTGGAGGAGGCGCAGCGCAAGCGCGAGCGGGCCGAGGAGGCCGAGCGCCAGGCCGCAGAGCGCGCCGGCGAGACCGCGGCGCTTCTATCGAAGACGGTGCTCACCATCAACCACCGCGCGGGCGAGGACGGCAAGCTCTTCGGCTCCGTCACCTCGGCGGAGATCGCGGAGGCGATCCAGGCCGCGCGCAGCATCAAGGTCGACCGCAAGAAGATCCGCCTCGACGAGCCGATCCGCGAGACCGGCACCTACATGGTCGAGGTTGAGGTCGGCGGCAGCACGACGGCGTCGGTCAAGACGATCGTCGCCGAGGCGAAGGAGTAAGGACCGCGCAAAGACCGCGCTTCTCGCCCAGGCACGAATCGTGCCTGGAACGCGCGTGCCGCAAATAGCCACAACTCTCCTGCGGGGCTGGGCGGCCTGTGATTTTCTAGCCAGGCTCGCGCGGGTCTAGTTGCACTTCGGGGCAGACGCGAATCCGCCGGGCCCGTATCCAGACTTGGAGAGGACTCGGCCGGGAGGCCGGGAGATCCCCTGCGCGAGAAGAGAACAGTGGCCACCAACGGAAAGCCCGCGATCGTCCCGCCCCAGAACCTGGAGGCGGAGGAATCCGTGCTCGGGGCGATGATGGTCTCCGAGTCGACGATCGAGCCGGTCCTGCTCGACGTCCGGCTGCACGCCGACGACTTCTACCGGGACCGCCACCGCACGATCTACGAGGCGATCATCGGCCTCAACGAGAACGCGGACCCGGTCGACGTGCTCACGGTCTCCGAGGCCCTGGCCCAGCGGGGCAAGCTCGAGGAGGTCGGCGGCCGGGACGTGGTCGCCAGCCTGGCGGCCAAGGTCCCCGCACCGGGCAGCGCCAAGCACTACGCGCAGATCGTCAAACAGAACTCGCTGATGCGCCGGCTCGAGGGCGCCGCGAAGCAGATCCAGCAGTCGGTCGCCGAGCGCGACGGCGAGCCGCGCGCCCTGGTGGAGAACGCCGAGCGCCTCCTCTTCCAGGTCGCCAACGAGGAGCAGGCCGACGACTTCCGCGAGATCGGCGACATCCTCCACGACGAGATCGACAAGCTCGAGAAGCTCGCGAGCGGGGACTCGGAGATCACAGGGACGCCCTCCGGCTTCCGGGACCTCGACGACAAGACCGGCGGCTTCCAGAAGGGCAACCTGATCGTGATCGCGGCCAGGCCGGCCATGGGAAAATGCTGCGGTGGGGGGACGCTGGTGTACGACGCCAACACCGGCGCGCGCCGGCGAATCGATGAGGTCGTCGCGGCCCATGAACGCGGCGAGGAGATCTGGATCGCCGCGATCGAGAACGACCTCAAGCTGCGGCCCGCTCGAATCTCGGCTGCGATCCGAAGTGGGACTCAGATGCTTTA
>DATBHQ010000203.1:0-23561 GCA_036557385.1 Solirubrobacterales bacterium
TCGGGCGGCTACTTCCTGATCTTCTGGATGTTCCAGAACCCGCCCGACCTCTTATTCAGCTTGATCAAGGGCATGGTGATGGCCACGGCCATCGTGCTCGTCGGCTGCTACTACGGCTACACCGCCTCCGGCGGGCCGGTCGGGGTGGGCACCGCGACCGCGAAGTCGATGGTGCTCAACATCGTGCTCGTGCACATCATCGGGATGATGGGAACGCTGGTCTTCTGGGGCGCGAACCCGAGGGCCCCGATCGGAGGCTGAGGCGGCGACCGGCGCTGGTTGCGATTGCCCCTGCCTAAAATCGGTCTGAGCATTCGTAAGGAGGAGAGAGTTGGCAGAACGCAAGAGGACTCGCGCCCAGCAGATCGAGGACGAGACGCGCGGGGGCAACGAGCCAGAGGACAACGAGCCCGAGTTGACCGAGGACGAGGCGACCGCTGACGCCGAGGCCGTCGAGGAGGGCGATCCGCTCGCCTCGCAGGGCTATGGGGAGGAGGACTTCTCCGGGCGCGACTACATCATCCCCGGCGTCGACGCCGACGATCCCGATCCCTACAAGTGGCATACGGGGCACAAGCGCGACCACGGCGGCGAGGACGCGATCGAGATCATCGACCTGGTCAAGCAGTTCGGCCGTACGCGGATCCTCAACGGATGCAACCTCGGCATCCCCGACAACATGATCTCGATGGTGCTCGGCCCGTCGGGGACGGGCAAGTCGGTGCTGATCAAGCACATCGTCGGCCTGCTCTATCCGGACTCGGGCGACGTGCTCGTGCACGGCGAGTCGATCCCGAACATGACCGACGACGAGCTCTTCGAGGTGCGGAAGAAGTTCGGCCTGCTCTTCCAGGATGGGGCTCTGTTCGGCTCCATGAACGTCTACGACAACACCTGCTTCCCGCTCCGTCAGCACACCGACAAGGGCGAGGACGAGATCGAGGAGATCGTCAGCCGCCGCCTTCGTGAGGTCGGCCTCGCCGAGGCGATGTACAAGATGCCGAACGAGCTCTCAGGCGGGATGCGCAAGCGCGCCGGCTTCGCGCGCGCGCTGGTGCTCGATCCCGCGATCGTCATGTTCGACGAGCCCGACTCGGGCCTCGACCCCGTGCGAACGGCGCTGCTCTGCGAGCTGATCCGCGAGATCCACGAGGAGAACGGCGGCTGCTACCTGGTGATCAGCCACGACCTCGGCACCGCGCGCCGGATCGCCGACTTCATCGCGGTGCTCTGGAAGGGCCGGATCGTCGAGTCGGGCCCCTCGGACGAGCTGTTCGCCTCGCGCAACGAGTTCGTCAGCCAGTTCCTCAACGCCGACGTCAAGGGCCCGCTGGCGATGGACTAGGCGACCGCCCTGGTCGCTAGGCGGGCAGCTTCCTCGCCCTCCGCTTGCACTTCTTGAACTTCTTCTTCAGGTGCTTCTTGGCGTGCTTGTTGAGCCGGTGGTGCGCCCTCTTCTTCTTCCACGCCTTCTTGAGCTTCCGCTTGCACTTCCTGAGTGCGTGCTTCCGCTTGCCGGTGTGCCCAGCAGGCGCCGGTACCACCGGGGTGGTGGGATTGGGCACCGGGCAGGTCACGGGCGTCGCGAATCGGTTCAGGGCCGACTGCGCGAGAGACTGGACATCGGCTGAGTCGTAGTCCTGGGCGTAGGCGAAGCGGAAGGTGGCGGGACAGGCCGCGGTCGCCGTGCCGGTCTGGTGGAAGTAGAACTCGCTGTCGTAGCTCACGCTATTGAAGGTCGCGGGCGAGGCGGGTCGGTCGAAGACGATCGCGCCCTGCCCGGTCGAGGTATTTCCGTCGCCGGCGCCCTCGACGTTGGCGTAGACGGCCGCCGGACCGGAACCCGAGAACGGGACGACGTCGCCCACGTCGTGGGTCGAGTAGGAGGTCTCGCCCGGGAACTTGTACTGGACGTCGGGGCCTCCGCATGGAGACCGAGCCTCGGCAAAGCATTGGTCGTTCTGCGGCAGCAGGTCGAGAGAGTGCGCCTTGCCATCCGTGCTCACCCAGTTGTCGGTCACGTAGACCAGGTGGCCGTCGCTTCCCTGGGTGATCGTGCGGTCGAGGCGGACGCCCGTGTCGACAAAGCTCTGACAGGTCGTCTCGTCGGGCGGATACGTCGCGTCTG
The DNA here is from genome assembly GCA_036557385.1 of Solirubrobacterales bacterium. GTDB lineage: Bacteria > Actinomycetota > Thermoleophilia > Solirubrobacterales > 70-9 > DASUPK01. Next base: position 2,129 of record DATBHQ010000203.1, read on the forward strand.
GGCACTTGACGACCTCATCCGACTCGGTGATGGTCAGGTCCCCGGTCGCCGGGTCGAGGGTGTAGTCGTAGGTGAGCGCCGGGAAGCCGGGGCTGGCTGCGTCGTTGATGTCCCAGGCCGTGTAAGGCGTGTACGCATCGGCCCCGTCTACTTCCAACTGAGATCGGGTTGAGCTCTCGAGATCCCCCTGGACGTCCCCCGCATTGAACCCGTCGTTGCAGTACCAGGTGACGGCCGTCAGGGTCAGATCCGAGTCGTAGAGGTAGCCGTCGTAGATGCCACAGCTGCCGGCCGAGACATAGTCGTCACCCGCCGTGAGCTGCTGGCCCCAGACGTAGAGGTCATACGGTGCTCCGGTGTTTGGGCCGCTGTCGATGACGTCCGTCGAGCGCTCACCGGTGGCGAGCACCGGCCCGGCGAACGGGGCGAGATCCACTGGGGGCGTGCCACTCGGGACCGCGCGCAGTCGGCAGACCTTGCCTTCGACGTTCTCGAGGTTCGCTCCGGGCACCGAGAAGCTGCCGTCGCTCTGGAGCGTGACGTCGGCTGACAGCTGCGACGAGTCCGGCCCCGATCCGTAGAAGCAGTCGAGATCCACCGTGTCCGTTCCGGGGTCGGTGCTGTCGGTCGTGCCCGAGACCGCCATCGTGTTGGGGTTGTCATCGTCGCGGATGGAGTAGGTCGGATCGGCGGGCGAGGTGATCTGCGTGGAGGTGATCGTGGCGCCCGCCTGCGGGGCGATCCAGAGCGCGATCGCCGCCGACAGACCCGCGACCATCGCCAGCCTTCTCCTCACCCGAGTCATTCCCGACCTCCCGCGTTGTTCGTTTTCGCGCCCCCCCTCGGGCGCCACAGCGCGCGGCAAGCTATCGAAGGGCCCGGCGAGGGACCATCGATCGTTCGTCTGCCTGTCAGGCGGCTGACAGCTCCCGGCGGCCCCGGAGACCTGCGCGATCTTCACATTGCGTCCCTAACCTCCGCCTCGTGGACGCGGGGAGATTGTTCGAGCGGGTCGCGGGCGTGGCCGTGCGCTGGCCGTGGCTGCTGATCGCGCCGATCGTCGCCCTCACCGGCGCCGGGATCTTCGCCGCGACGCGGCTCGACACCAACGCGGGCACCGACACGCTGGTCAGCAAGGGCTCCTCGGAGTTCCAGGCGACCCAGGACTTCCACGAGAAGTTCGGCGACGAGCCCGTGATCGTCCTCGCCCGGGAGGACCTGCGGAAGCTGGTGCTGACCAAGGACCTCGAGCCGCTCTTCGAGCTCGAGGAGTGCTTCGCGGGAGGCACCCAGCTGGCGCGCGCGCTCCCCCGCAAGCAGAAGCAGCCGCTGCCGCCGGTCTGCGACCAGATCGCCAGGCTCCATCCGAGCCGCTCGGTGTTCGGGCCGGCGACCTTCCTCTACCTGAGCACCACCGGCATCCAGCAGGCGCTCCAGGGTCAGATCGGAGGGGCGACGCAGCAGGCACGTGCCGCCGCGGAGCGTGCGCGCAAGGCCGCCGTCAAGCGGGGGGCGTCCTCCGCGGAGGCCGAGCAGGCCGCCAACTCGGCCGCGCAGGCGGTGCTCGGGCAGTTCCAGCAGAGCCTGATCCAGGTGGCGCTCCAATACGGGATCACCTCGATCCCGCGCCTCGACGACCCGAACTTCGTCAGCCGGGTGGTCTTCGACCAGTCGAAGCCGGCGGGGACGCCCAAAGAGCGCTTCGGCTACCTCTTCCCCAACCGGAACGCCGCCCAGATCATCGTCCGGCTCCGGCCGGACCTGACCGACGCCGAGCGCCACCAGGCGATCGGCCTCTTCAAGCGGGCGGTCGAGGACCCCCGCTTCAAGCTCAGCGATGGCAGCTACCTGGTCACGGGGGCGCCCGTCGTGGTCGACGCCGGCGCGCGCGAGCTCCGCAATCAGACACTGCTCCTGCTCGGCGTGGCGGCGCTGGTCATGGGCCTCACGCTGCTGCTGATCCTGCCGAGGCCGTTGCGGCTCCTGCCGCTCGGCGTGGCGATCTCCGCCGGCGCGCTCACGCTCGGCCTGGTGGCGCTCTTCGGCGGCTCGCTGACCGTCGGCGCGATCGCCATGCTCCCGGTCCTGGTCGGGTTGGCTGTCGACTACGCGATCCAGTTCCAGGCACGCTTCAACGAGGCCCGGGCGGAGGGGTCGGCGCCCGGCCGCGCCGTGGCGACGGCTGCCGCCGGTGGCGGGCCGGTGATCGGGGCGGCCTGCATGGCCACCGTCGCCGGCTTCGCGGTCTTCGCTCTCTCGCCCAGCCCACTCGTCCGCTCCTTCGGGCTGCTGCTCGTGATCGGCATCGCCCTGGCGTTCCTGGTCGCGCTGACCGGCGGCCTGGCGGCGCTCGGCCTCTCGGCCTGGCGGGGCTCGCCCCCGGCGGGGACGGGCGCCCCCGCCGCGCGCCACACCGCGGGCGCCGCGAGGCGCCTTCAGGCGGCGGGGGTCGCGGCGATCGCCGTGGCGCTCTCCAGCCCCCGTCGCGTGCTCGCCGCCGGCCTCGTGCTGGCGGTCTGCGGCTGGGTGGCGAGCGCGGGCACTGGTGTGGAGACCGACATCCGGGATCTCGCGCCGCCGAACCTGAAGGCGCTCGACGACCTGAACGAGCTCGAGAAGGAGACCGGCATCTCCGGCGACGTGAACGTGACGATCAGGGCCAAGGACCCGACCGATCCGGACGTGATCTCCTGGGCCGAGGGCTTCCAGCAGCGCGTCCTCGCCCGGCACGGTTTCTCCGGCGCGGCGCCTACCTGCGCCGCCGCCCAGATCTGCCCGGCCCTCTCGCTCACCGACTTCTTCGGCGGGGCGACGCAGGGAGGCTCCACGGCCTCCAGCGCGCCACAGAGCGTGGGCGACGTGCACGCGCTGGTCCAGGCCCTGCCCTGCTTCATCTCGCAGATCGTGATCAGCCATCGGGGCGAGTGCGCAGCCAACGGCGGTACCTCGATCGGCGACACCGCCGACGTCGCGTTCGGCATCCGGGTGCAGCCGCTCTCAGACCAGCAGGACCTGATCGACGACATCCGCGCCCAGATCGACCCGCCGGGCGGACCGGCCCCGCCCCCGGGCACCACCGTGGAGCTGGCTGGCCTGCCGGTCCTGGCCGCGGAGGCGAACACCGACCTCTCCAACAGCCGCTGGTGGCTGCCCCTGGCGGGCCTGCTCGCGGTCGGGATCGTGCTCGCGGCCATCTACCGCTCGATCCGGCGGGCGGTGGTCCCCCTGATCCCCGTGCTGATGGCCACGGGCTGGTCCGGGCTGGTGGTCGCCGCGCTCGGCGTCGCGCTCAACCCGATGTCGGCGACGCTCGGCGCGCTGGTGATCGCGATCGCGACCGAGTTCAGCGTGATCCTCTCTGCGCGCTACGCGAACGAGCGGCGCGATGGCCTCTCTGTGGGCGAGGCCCTGAGGCGGACCTACCTGCGCACCGGCGCCGCGGTGCTGGCCTCGGGCGTGACCGCGATCGCCGGATTCGCCGTCCTAGCGATCGCGGGGATCCCGCTCCTCGATGACATCGGCCTGATCTCGGTCGCCCCGGTGCTTCGCGACTTCGGGCTCGTCACGGTCGTGGACCTCCTCGTCGCGCTGGCGGGCGTGATGCTGGTCCTGCCGGCCGCGATCGTCTGGGCGGAGGAGGGCTTCCGGGTTCCGTGGCGGGCGAGTCAGGCTCCTCTCGCGGCCGGCGAATCCGCACCTTGAACCGTCCGCGCATCTACTCCCTGATCGTCGGGATGGTCTTCATCGCGCTGATCGCGGTCGCGGGAATCAACCTGATCTCGACCAAGAACAAGGGGGTCCTCGGCGCGCACAACGAGGGCGACCTTCCCCTCGCCCAGTTCGCCGTGCCGGACGCGCGCACCGGGGCGGGAGGGGACGCGAACATCGCCCAGGACGACTGCGACGCGGCCCGGATCCCCTGCCCCTCGGGCAACACCAGGACCCCGGCCTGCAGGGTGGAGGTCCCGGGAGCGATCCGGGTCTGCGACCTGTTCGACAAGCCGCTGGTCCTCTCGTTCTGGTTCACCCGCGGCGGGGACTGCGAGGACCAGGAGGACGTCTTCGAGCAGGCCTACAGACGCTATTCGCCCAGGGTGAACTTCCTCGCGGTCGACGTCCGGGACTCGGACTCGGAGGTGCGAAAGCTGATCGCGGAGCGCCACTGGACCCACCCGATCGGGCTCGACCGCGACGGGGCGCTCTCCAACCTCTATCGCGTCGGCGGCTGCCCCACCTTCGTCTACGCGTATCCCGGCGGCATCCTCCAGCACACCTCGATCGGCCAGCTCGACCCGAGCCGCTTCTTCCAGAACGTCGACCAGCTGATCGCAGCCACCGCGCAGCGCGACGCCACCCTGCGCTGATGGCCGATCTGCCGGATCAGTGGGAGGTGGCCCCCGAGCCCGGCTGGGTCGATGCAACCCTGGCCGAGGAGTTCCCCGGCCTCTCGATCGTTCATACCGTGATGGAGAGCGCCGGCGGCCGCAGCCCCGAGGCGCTGCGGGAGCGGCTGCGCGTGCTGAGCGACCGGATCGGCGGCCCGCAGGCGATTCAGCTTCGCCAGCAGCCGATCCCCTGGGCCTACAGGGTCTTCTTCCGCCACATCGGGCTCGACCCGGACACCACCCGTACGCCGATCGAGCAGCTGATCTTCGAGCGCATTCACGACGGGCGCTTCGCGAGCCGGAATCGCGTCGAGGACGCCCTCACGATCGGGATGGTGGAGGTCGGCGTCGCGCTGCGAGCCTTCGACGCGGATCGGGTCGAGGGCCGCGTCGGGCTGCGCCTATCTGTGGAGGGGGAGGAGCTCGAGGGCCGGGTGACACCGCTGCCGGAGGGCACGATCGTGGTCGCCGACGAGCAGCGCCCTCTCGGGGTCCTCTTCGACCGGACCGCGGAGGGCCGCGGCGTCGGCCGCAGGACCAGGCGGGTGATGCTGGTCGCTATCGGCGTGCGCGGGGTGCCGGATATCGCCCTGGAAGAGGCACTATGGGTGGCGGGCAGCGGCCTGCGGGCATAGAATCAAGCGATGCGAGGGCGCGCGTAAGCGCGACCCGTGAGTCCAAGTGGAGGAATCTTGCCCGAGCTGCTCGAACGCGCTGAGCTCCAAGAGGTCGTTCCGCCGGTTCCGCCCGAGGGGCTCGAGACCGCCCTCTACCAGCACGACGAGCGCGCCGCCCGCGCCGACCTCCGCCGCCAGATCGCCGCGATGGAGCTCGCTCTCGCCAGGCTCTTCGGCTCGGCCTTCCCCCGCAAGGGGATCGACTTCGCCGTCGCCGGGATGGGAGGTCCGCGGCTGCTCTCGGTGGACGAGCTCGAGCGGATCCGTGATGAGCTCGCCTCCCGCATCCAGGGGGTGAGGGCCGACCTGCACGAGCGCGCGCTCGTCGAGGAGTCGAATCGCGAGCTGATCGAGCGGATGACCGCCGATCCGGCCTCGTACAAGTGGGTCCGGGTCTACAACGAGGACATCGGCGAGCCCGGCTGCAAGAACTGGCACGTCAAGCCCCGCTGGGGCCCGCTGGGCATGCTGATGGGCTGGTGGCGCGTCAAGATCTCCTCCGGTTGTCCCTTAGCCGAGGGGCAGAGGCCCCCTAGGAACCAGATGGCGACGAAGCGACAGCGCCGCAAGCGGCGGCGGCGGCACGGCGATGCGCGCCCGGCCCAGCCCGGGCCGTCGGCGGTCGTCGTGGACGGCGCGCAGCGTCGTGGGACTGCTCGGCGCAGGTCGGTACACGAGGAGCGGCCGCCGGCTCCCTGGGGCAGCTTCCCGCTCTCGGAGATCGTGATCTTCGTCGGCGTGCTGCTGCTGATCGTCGGCTTCTTCGTCCCGCCGCCGCAGGGCTTCGTCATGATCGCGGTCGGGCTCGGGCTCGCCTCCCTCGCCGGCCTCGAGCTCTCGATCCGCGAGCACTTCGCCGGGTTCCGCTCCCACACGCTCGTGCTCGCCGCGGCGGTCGGCGTGCCGGTGTTCGGCGCCCTCTTCGTCGCGACGATGATCCCGACGCCGATCTGCGTCGCCGCGGGCCTGGTGGCGTTCGGGGGCTCCGCCTGGCTCTTCACCAACGCCTTCCGCCGGCGCTCCGGCGGAGCCCTCTTCCGCCTGCGGGGCTAGGGCCCTCTAGTTCAGCCGGCTCGCGAGCTTCGCCTCGAGGGCGGCGACGAGAATCCGCCGCTGACGCTCGGTCAGGGTGCCCACCCGCTTGCCTTCGCTGAGCGCGGTCGCGGCGAGCAGCTTGCGGGAGCGGGCGCGACCCCAGCGACGCTGGGCGCAGAGGAGCTCGCCGAGGTTCATGCTCTCGACCTCCCAGGGGGACTCCATGATCACCTCGGTGATGTTCCGACGGCCGGCGGAGATCTCGCGCTTCAGGGCGGCGCGGGCGAGGCGGACCTTGTTGGCGCGGGCCAGGGCCTCCATGCACTGCGAGGTCCCGGTCCTCTTGGTCATCTGCTCCGCTCGGTCCGAGCCATTCTGCTGCTCGACGATCGTCGGCTCGATCCGCCGGTGCGGCACGGACAGGGGGCGGGCAGGGGCAATCGTCGAGGCAGCGGACATAAGTTCTCCCTCCTGCTAGGTCAGGAATTGGTTGGCGGGTTGGTTGCGCGGGCCCCCAGTCGCTCTCGAAGAGCCGGGGGAAGTGGACGGTCCTCTCCTTGCTTCGTTCCCGTCCGCTCCCTGCCCCGGAAGCGCGCGGCGAGGCGAAACTTATACGCCTCCCGCGCCGACGGTCAACACCCCAAAAATCATCCCGTTCGCTAAGAGCAGATGTTTTGTCAGGGGGTCGATCGACCGTCCATCCAGACCGGCCAACGACCCCGCTGTCATCCCCTGGGCAGGTCCGGGAAGCCCTTGACGACGTCCGCGAAGGTCTCGAGCGCGCGATCGAGCTGCTGCCGATCGTGGTTCGCCATCAGGCTGGTCCGGAGGAGGGCACCACCCGGTGGCACCGCTGGGTGCAGCGCGACGTTGGTGTAGACGCCGGCCTCGAAGAGCGCCTTCCAGAGCAGCACGGCCTGCCAGTCCTCGCCGACGATCACCGGCACGACCGGCGTGGTCGCCGCGGTCCCGTCCGGCAGCGTCCCCGGCTCGACGACGCGGAGCCCCAGATCGCGGAAGCCCTGGCGCAGGTAGGCGGCGTTGTCGAGCAGGCGGGCCATCAGCTCGGGCCCCTCCGCCCGGATGATCCGCAGGGCGCCGAGCGCGGCGCCGACCGCCGCCGGCACCGCCGAGGCGCTGAAGATGAAGGAGCGCGAGGCGATCCGCAGGTACTCGATGACCTCCTCGGATCCGGCGATGAAGCCGCCGCAGGACGCGAGGCTCTTGGAGAAGGTCCCCATCCGGAGGTCGACCTCGTCCTCGAGCCCGAAGAGCTCGCTGGCGCCCGCGCCACGCTTGCCGAGCACCCCGACACCGTGGGCCTCGTCGACCATCAGCCTCGCGCCGTGGCGGCGGCAGAGCTCGACGATCGGGGGCAGGTCGCAGACGTCCCCCTCCATCGAGAAGACGCCGTCGACCACCACCAGCGCGCCGCTCTCGTCGGCGGCGGCGCGCTCGAGCATCGTCTCCAGCTTGTCCATCCGGTTGTGGCGGAAGGGACGCAGGCGCGCACCGGAGAGCTTGCAGCCGTCGAGGATCGAGGCGTGGTCGCCGGAGTCGCAGATGACGGTGTCGCCCGGCTCCAGGATCGCGCTGATCGCGCCCAGGTTCGACTGGTAGCCCGTCGTGTAGACGATCACGTCCTCGGTGCCCATCCAGTCGGCGAGCTCGCGCTCCAGCTCGACATGGAGCGGGGTGGTGCCGTTGAGCAGGCGTGAGCCGGTGACCCCGGTCCCGTAGCTCTCGAGTGCGTCGCGCGCCGCCTGCTTGACGCGCTCGTCGGTGGTCAGCCCGAGGTAGTTGTTCGAGCCGAGCATGATCGTCTGGCGCCCCTCCATCTCCACCACGGGGCCGGCCTGTGACTCGAGAATGCGGAAGTAGGGGAGGAGATCGCCCTGCTTGGCGGCTTCGAGCTGCTCGGCCCGGTCGTGGCTGCGGGCCTTCTCGAAGACGTCGACCGGCGCCTGCGTCGTATCGGACATGCCCCGAAATACTCGCACCTTGTACGGTCCGCAGCCGTGCCAGGCTCAGTTGAGGTACGGCCCGTGCAGGGTCGCGGCGAGCTCACGACGTTCATCAAGCTGCCCTTCGGCCTGCATGAGGGAACCCCCTGGGTCCCGCCGCTGATCTCCGAGCGGCGCCATTTCCTGAATCAGGAGAAGAACCCCTACTTCGAGCACGCCGAGGCCGAGTACTTCCTCGCCTGGCGCGACGGTCGGCCGGTCGGGCGCATCACGGCGCAGATCGACCGACGCTGGGACGAGTTTCAGGGCGGGAGCGACGGGCAGTTCGGCTTCATCGACGGCGAGGACGACCCGGCCGTGTTCGAAGCCCTGCTGGGCACCGCCGAGGAGTGGGTGCGGTCGAGGGGCCGCGAGCGGCTGATCGGGCCGATGGACTTCACCACCAACGACGAATGCGGACTGCTGATCGAGGGCTTCGATCGTCGCCCAATGATCCTGGAGCCCTGGCACCCGCAGTACTACCGGGAGCGCCTGGAGCCCCTCGGCTACGGCAAGCAGATGGATCTGCTCATGTGGTTCCTGCGGATGGGCCAGCTCAAGGAGGGCCTCGAGTTCCACCCGGCGATCCACGAGGCCGCCTCCAAGATGGAGAACGAGCACGGGATCACGATCCGGAACATGCGCCGGCGCGACCTGAGCGCGGAGATCAGCCGATTCATGGAGGTCTACAACGCGGCCTGGGAGAAGAACTGGGGCTTCGTCCCGATCACCGAGGAGGAGGTCAAGTTCCAGGCCTCGAACCTCAAGCAGATCCTGGACGAGCGCTGGGCCTACATCGCGCAGAAGGGCGACGAGGTCGTGGGAGCGGCGCTCACCCTTCCCGACATCAACCAGGTGATGCCCAAGCTGAACGGCCGCCTGTTGCCGTTCGGCTGGCTGCGCTTCCTGCTCGGCAAGCGCAAGATCGACGCGGTTCGTGTCTTCGCGCTCGGGGTGAAGCCCGAGTACCAGCACACCGGCGTGGCGGCGGGGCTCTACATCAAGCACCTCGAGGCGACGGACCCCGACGGCGTGATGGCCGGCGAGGAGGGCTGGATCCTGGAGACGAACGAGCCGATGAATCGCGCCATGGAGGGCATGGGCGGCGAGGTCGTCAAGAGGTACCGGCTGTACGAGAAGAAGCTCTAGATCTAGGCCCGCTCGTAGGTGCCGAGCAGCTCCCCGCCGCCGAGCACGTGCCCCTCCATCGCGTCCTCGAGCTGCTCGCGGCTCGATTCGGCCTCGAGGTCCAGCTCGGTGTCGAGCGCGAACAGCTCATGCTGGTAGCGATGGGCTCCATGTCCCGGAGGCGGGCACGGGCCCCCGTACCCGTTCTCTCCGAAGCCGTTGGCGCCCTCCGCCGGGGGGTGTTCGCCCTCCGCGAGCCCGCCCGCGCCGGGATCGATGGCCCAGGCGACCCAGTGCGTGAAGTCACCGGTGGGCGCGTCGGGGTCGTGGACGATCAGCGCCAGCGATCGCGTCCCCTCGGGCGGCGTGCTCCAGCTCAAAGGCGGCGAGGCGTTGTCACCCTCGCACGAGTACTTCCGCGGGATCGGCCGACCCTGTTCGAATGCGGGCCTGATCAGCTCGAGACCGGTCATCGGCCAATGATCTTCCCGCTCGGAGCGGGGTGAAACCGGATGGGTCTTGACCTGCCCGAGGGTCCGTCCACAAACCCCCACGCACGCCTGGCTGGGCCGAAGCGCGGCGGGCCGCGTCCTCGCCGGCTCGCGTGGCGCTGCCACGCCACGCCGGCTGCGTCCTTGCCCGCCACGCTTCGGCCGAAGCCAGCCGCACGCGGAGGTTTCCGGACGGACCCTTAGGATGCGAGCGATGGCCGAGTCGGAGCGGATCCGGGAAGAGGAGCTGATCGAGGCGGAGCCGGTGCGGCCGCTGCCGGTTCGCGCCGAGCCGCGCACGATCGAGCTCTGGGGCCACGAGGTCCCGCTCACCGTGGCCGCGGCCGGAGGCGCCGCGGCGGGGGTCGCGGTCGTCGCGATCGCCAGGGCGGCGTCCCGGGCACCGAGGCGCGCGCCGCGGCGGGGCCTCTTCCGGCGGCGCGAGAAGGTGGTCGCCAGCCGCAGCTTCCTGGTCGACGTTCACATCCTCGGCCGCTAGCGCTCCGCCGGATGGCGAACGTCATCGAGGAGCGGGTCCTGCCTCGCTGGCCCTACCGGCTGCCGCGGAGCAGCGGGGGGGACGGGGTGGTCCGCTCCCGCGAGGGCGTCGTGGAGCGCCTGCTGCACGTCGGCCACCGCCCGGTCCGGGTCCGAGCCTGGCGGACGCGCGAGGGCCATGTGCACATCCGGGCGGAGCCGATCGATCCCGCCTCCGTCGTCCATCCGATCGTCCCGGACGGGAGTCCGTCACCGGACGAAGTCCCGCCGGCGGGCGAGCCCCAGCTCGGGGTCGCGATCGAGAGGGTCCGCTTCTCCCTCGCCGTCGAGGACGACATGGGCGAGTTCTTCCACACCTTCAAGCGGGACCCGCTTCTTGGGCCCGCGATCCATCACAAGCCCTGGGTCCGTCCCAGGCGCAGACCGTGGCCCTGGGAGGCCCTCTGCTGGGCGATCACCTCGCAGCTGATCGAGGCCCGGCGCGCCGCCGAGATCCAGAGGAGGATCGTCCGGCGCTGGGCGCCGAGCTTCCTGCCGAACCAGCCCGCACAACGCCGCCGCCGGCAGCGCTCCTGGCCGCTCCGCGACGTCCCGTCGGCCGCCGTGATCGCCGGCAGGGCGCCCGCCGAGCTCGGCTCGATGGACCTGAGCGCCGGTCGCTCCGTCGCCATGGTCCGCTGCGCGCGCGAGGTGGCGCGCGGCAGGGCGAAGCTCGACGACCCCGGATCCGACCGCCGGCTCCTGCGGATCAGCGAGATCGGCCCGTGGACGATCCAGTGCCTGGGCCTGCACGGCCGGGGCGAGCCGGACTCGCTGCCGGCCGGCGACCTCGCCTACGTGAAGCTGGTCGGCCACCTCGCAGGCCTCGGCCGCCGCGCCACGGTCGAGGAGGTGGAGGAGTACTTCGCCCCCTACGCGCCCTTCCGCGGGCTCGCCGGGGCGTTCGCCCTCGCCGGCTGGCACAAGGCGATGGGTGCCGGCCCGCCGGCGCGCCTCGCGGCCTAACTTCTAGCCCTCGCCGTCGAAGTAGTCGACGCCGCTCGACCGTCGAGCCATCAGGTCGTCCTCCTTGTTGCCGGTCCAGACCCCGATCTTGTCGCTGTCCGGATAGACGGTCACGGCGGGGAAGACCACCGACGAGAACATCAGCACGCGGACGGGCGACTCCGTCTCGTTGCGAACGAGGTGGGCGCCCTCCGGCCCCGTGGGGAAGCAGACCACCTCCCACGGATCCAGCACCTCGGCGCCCTCCGGGTGCCGGACGGTGGGGGTCCCGGCCAGCACCACCAGCCACTCCTCCTCGGCGTACTCGTAGTGATAGGGGCAGATCGCCTGCCCGGGTGAGAGCTCGTAGACCGTCGCGCCCAGCTGCTTCGCCCCGAGCATCGGGCCGAGCCGCGCCAGCCCGCTGCGAAACCCCTCCGGGTCCTCGTCGGAGTACTCGAAGTTCACCTCCGAGATGTTCACGCGACGCATCGCGGCGACGCTAGCAAGGGCCGGTGGTTATCTCCACCGGGGCGCGGGTAGCCCGAGGACATGCGTTATCTCTTCGGCGCGGCGCACGAGCAGTTCCCACCGGAGGACCTGCTGACGCAGGCCGTCGAGGCGGAGCGCGCAGGATTCGACGGCATCGCCTGCTCGGACCACCTCCAGCCATGGTGGGAACCCGGTGAATCGGGCCATGCCTGGGCCTGGCTCGGCGCCGTCGGCCAGGCGACGGAAAAGGTCGCCCTGGGCACCGCCGTGACGCCGCCCGGCCCACGTCACCATCCCGTGCTGATCGCTCAAGCTTGGGCGACCCTGGAACGGCTGTTCCCCGGTCGCCCGTTTCTCGGCGTCGGTTCGGGCGAGTCACTGAACGAGTCCCCGCTCGCCGCGATCTGGCCGCCGGTGTCAGAGCAGGTCGAGCGAATGGAGGAGGGGATGGAGATAATCCGCCGCCTCTTCGACGGAGAGCGCCTCACGTATGACGGGCGCCACTTCGAGACCGATGAGGCGACTCTTCACACCCGCCCGAACCGCCGGCCGCCGATCTACGTCTCGGCCTTCGGCCCGAAGGCCGCCGGGGTCGCCGCCCGCTGGGGCGACGGGCTCTGGACCCTGGCCGATCCGGAATCGGCGCCGGACGTGATCGACGCCTACCGTGGCGCCTGCGAGGACGCCGGCAAGGAGGCGGGCGAGATCGTCCTGCAGGCCCAGTTCTCCTGGGCGGAGGACGACGACGCCGCTCTCGAGGGCGCTCGTGTCTGGAAGGGCGCCCAGCCGGACGAGTTCTACACCGACGACTGGCACGATCCGCGCAAGATGGCCGAGGAGGCAGAGCGGCAGATCTCAGACGATGACCTGAAGGAGGCCCTGATCGTCTCCTCCGACCCGGAGGCCCACATCGAGCGGATCCGGGAGGCGGAGCGGCTCGGTGCGACCACGATGGCCCTGATGAACTGCTCCGGAGCCGACCCGCACCGGGCGATCGAGGTGTACGGCGGCAAGGTGCTGCCGGCGCTCGCCAAGGCTCCCGCCCGGTAGAGCGAGCCCGCGCTAGGGTGCCCGGACCGTGAGGGCGGCTAGCCGGAGGAGATCGATGTGGGGGCCCGTCCTGGCCGCGATGGCCGCATGCCTCCTCGTCTTGCCAGCCGCCGCCGGGGCCGAGTCGAAGTCATCGCGCGATGGCGGGACCCTCGGGCACGTCGGCCGCTTCATCACTGACTCCGATGGCCGCGTCGTCACGCTGCACGGCGTCAACATGGTCAACAAGATCCAGTCGTCCGGATACGCCCCGGACGCGATCAGGTTCGGCAGAGACGATGCGCGCTTCCTCGCCCGCAACGGCCTCAACGTGGTCCGCCTCGGGATCATCTGGAAGGGGCTCGAGCCGCAGCCGGGCGTCTATGACGACGCCTACCTGGACCGGATCATGCGCACCTACCGGCTGCTCCACAGGCAGGGGATCGCCGTCCTGCTCGACTTCCATCAGGACATGTACAACGAGCGCTTCCAGGGAGAGGGCGCCCCGGACTGGGCCGTGGTGGGGCAGGCCGCCACGGAGCCCGCCACCCCGCGGACGGGGTTTCCGGCCAACTACGTCCTGCAGAACGCGCTCAACCACGCCTACGACGCCTTCTGGGCGAACGCCGAGGTGCCGGGCACCGGACGCGGCGTGCAGGACCTCTATGCCGCGGCCTGGGCCCATGTGGCGAAGCGGTTCCGCGGCAAGCCCGGCATCGTCGGCTACAACCTCTTCAACGAGCCCTGGATGGGGACGCCCCTCCAGCAGTGCGCGCTCGCGGGGGGCGGCACCTCCCCCGACTCCTGCGGGATCAAGGAGTTCGAGGCGACGACGCTGACCGCCTTCCACCGGAGAGTGACCCGGGCGATCCGCCGGGTCGACAAGCGCACCATGGTCTTCCCCGCGCCGATCCTGACCTTCGACTTCGGCGGGGTCACCGGGGTCGGCAGGGTCAGCAAGCGTGCCGGCTTCGCCTTCAACGCGTACTGCGGGCAGGCCGATCCCCTGATCGGCGCCCTCGTCCCCTACCTGGCCGGAAAGCCGTGCAGCTTCTCCGCCGACCTCTCGCTCAGCCACGCGCTCGACGAGAGCCGGCGCAACGGCGATGCGCTGTTCATGACCGAGATGGGCGCCACCGACGACCTCGCGAACTTCGCCGACTACCTCAACGGCGCCAACGCGCTCGGCATCAGCTGGACCTACTGGGCGTACACCGGCTTCGATCCGACCACAACCGGCGCCGGAGACACACAAGCTCTCGTCCTCGATCCCAGTCAACCGCCGGCCGGCGCGAACGTCAAGACCGAGAAGCTGGCACTGCTCGCGCAGCCGTATGCCATGGTCACCGCCGGCACGCCCCGCCGGTGGGGGTTCGACCCCGCCACCCGCTCCTTCCGCTACGTCTACCGGACGAAGCCCGCCGGGCAGGGAAGGAAGTTCGGTCCCGGATCGATCAGCACGCTCAGCGTCCCGGCGATCGAGTATCCGGCCGGATATCGGGTGCGCGTCAGGGGTGCCCGTGTGGTCTCCCGCCCGCGGGCGCGGGTCCTGCGGATCGCCCAGTGCGGCCGCGCCAAGCGGGTGAAGGTCTCGGTCGCTCCCGGGAAGTTCCGCGGTGCGGCTCAGAAGTGCGGCTAGCTGCCGGCGTCGGCGGCCAGCATCCTCACCAGCGTCCGGACGTCCTCGCGCTCCCACGCCGCCGCGTGGCGCTCGACCCGCTCACGCAGCCGGCTGTCCTCGAGCGAGCGCGCCGTCTCCTCGCTTGGGTCGCCCGATTCCCTCAGCCTCGCGCGAGCGCGCTGCAGTGAGCTGTTCGCCGCCGCGACCGTGGTGTCGAGCCGGGCCGCGGTCTCGCTGGCGGAGAAGCCCAGCGCCTCGCGGAGGATGAGCACCGCCCGCTGCCTGGGCGGCAGCACCCTCATCGCGACGATCAGCGCTCGCTCGAACTCCTCGCGGGTCAGGTAGCGCCCCTCCGTCGCAGGGCCCGAGGCCCGCGCGTGCCGGTGCTCCTGCTCGCCGTTCAGGTCGAGCGGCACGGCCCGCCGCGGACGGCGCTTGATCTCGTCCAGCGAGGCATTGGTGACGATGCGGTAGAGCCAGCTGCGCAGCGAGCTGCGTCGCTCGAAGTCGGGCAGCGCTCTCCACGCCCTGACCAGCGCCTCCTGCACGGCGTCCTCCGCGTCGTCCGGCGAGTGAACGATGCGCCGCGCATGGGCGTGCAACTCGTCCCGGTGGCGTTCGACCAGCCGGGCGTACTCGCGTTCGACCCCGGGACGGCGGGGGCGCTTGTCCTTCGTCCGCTGCATCGGGAGCGACCCACCCTAACACAGCGTTACCGGTGTATGTATTTTGCTGGTAACGAAGGCGCTAGACTCTGCTGCGATCCGATGACCGAGCCCGCCCCTCCATCCGCACAGCTGCCCGGGCGCCAGCCCGGAGGCAGGGCTCCTGCGCCTGGCGACCTGCGGCTCGTTCAGTCGTTCGTGAACACCAGCTGGGACCTTGAACACCACGCCGAGGAGCAGCTGCGGAGCCCCCGGGGCCTCGCCGCGTGGCTGGCCCAGCACGGCCTGCTCGAGCCCGGCACGAAGCTGACCGCCGCTGACCTCGACCGCGCGCTGGACGTCCGCCAGGGGCTGCGCGCACTGCTCTTCGCCCACAACGGCGTGGCCGCCGAACGGGAGGCGATCCAGCGGCTCAACCGCGCCCTCGGCCGGAGCTCGCTCGGGGTTCGCTTCGACGCCGACGCGGTTCCGGAGCTCGGCGCTCGGGGCCGCGGCCTCGACGCTGCCCTCGGCTCGCTCGCGAGCATCATCGCCGTGGCTCAGGTCGAGGGAACCTGGCCGCGCCTCAAGGCCTGCCCGGGGGTTCACTGCGGCTGGGCCTTCTACGACCACAGCCGCAATCAGAGCGGCAGCTGGTGCTCGATGTCGATCTGCGGCTCTCGCTCGAAGGTGCGGGAGTACCGGCGCCGGCAGAGGAGATAGGCCTAGGGCAGCAGCTCGTTCGTGAGGACCTCGGATGGAGCCGGCGCGTCGCTGATCAGGTCGTGTCCCGCCATCCACTCCGCGTAGGCGCGCCAGGCGCCCGGGTCCAGGTAGCCGTACGGCTTCCCCTGGGGAGTTGCGAGCAGCGGCAGCGTCGCGGCGACCTCGGACCTGGTCTGCATCGGGTCGAGGCCCTTGCCCGCCGAGATCACGGCGTTGGCGGCCTCCTGTGGATGGGCCCTGGCGTAGTCGGTCCCGCGCGCCAGCGCCGCGATGAACGCTCGGATCGCGTCCGGATGGTCCTCGACGGTCGAGCGCCGGGCGACCAGGACGAGCTCGTCGTAGGTGGGGACCCCCAGCTGATCGACCGGGACTATCCGCGGCTGGAGCCCGCGCAGCCGCAGGTCGACGCCCTCGATGTTCCGGAAGCCGCCCAGGATCGCGTCGACGCGCCCGCCGATCAGCGCGGGCAGCAGGTTGAGCCCGACGTTGACCTCCCTCGCAGCCGAGTCCGGTAGTCCCGCCGTCTGCAGGATCGTCTCCAGGTAGTCGCTCTGGTACGGGATCCCCGCCGTGCCGACGGTCTTGCCGTCGAGGTCGGCGGCGCTCGCGATGCCCGCCTTCGGCAGCGAGATCAGCGAGGTGAGCGGCGAGTTGGCGATCGCGGCCACCGCCTCCACGTCGAGACCCTTGTCAGCCGCCAGCAGCACCTCGGGCTCGTAGGAGACGGCCAGGTCGGCCCTCCCGGCGGCGACCTCCTTGATCGGCGCCGAGGGATCGGAGGGAACCTGCGGCTTGACATCGAGCCCCGCCTGCCGGAAGAAGTCCCGCTCGATCGCCGTGTAGATCCCGGCGTGGTCGGGATTGACGTACCAGTCCAGGTCGAGGCTGAAGGGCTGCGGGTTGGACGCCGACCCGGTGGTGGCATCGCCGTCGCCGCCGCAGGCCGCGAGACCGAGGGACAGCGCGGCCGCCGCGGCGAGCGCGGCCCAGATACGGGCGAGGCGCGCCGGGGGCCTCACGTCCGGGTCACCCCGCGGCTGTCCCAGGTGATCACCCTGCGCTCGATCAGCGTGACCAGCGCGAAGAGGCCGAGGGCAATCGCCGAGAGAACGACGACGGCCGCGAACGAGCGAGCCGTGAGCAGCTGCGCCTGCGCCTGGTTGATCAGGTGGCCGAGGCCCTCGCTCGAGCCGACGTACTCGGCGAACACGGCCCCGATCACGGAAACCGTGATGGCGACCCTCGCGCCGCTGAAGGCGTAGGGCAGCGCCGTGGGCAGCTCCACCCGCCACAGTCGCTGCAGGCGCCCGGCGCCGAGTGCGCGCATCATCTTCGTCAGGTCCGGGTCCACGGAGCGCAGGCCGTCGAGGGTGTTGACGGTGATCGGGAAGAAGCAGATCAGCGCGACGATCACCAGCTTCGGCGTCAACCCGAAGCCGAACCAGACGACCAGAATCGGCGCGAGGATGACGATCGGGATCGTCTGCGATCCGATCAGCAGCGGGTAGATCGCGCGCCTGGCGAGCTCGGACAGGTGAATGAGGATCGCGAACGCGATGCCCGCGACGGCGGCGATCGCGAAGCCGAGGAGCACCTCCTTCAGGGTGACCCAGCCGTTCGAGAGCAGCAGCGAGCGGTCCTCCCAGAGCGACTTCGCGATGTCGCTGGGCGCTGGCACCAGGAAGTCCTCGATGTTGAGCGCGTTCGAGATCCAGTCCCACTGCGCCGCCAGTTCCCAGAGGCCGAGCAGGACCACGATCAGGGCGACGGGAGCGAGATATCTGCGCGCCGCCCTCATCGGGCCGCCTCAGCGAGGCTGCGGAGCGCCCGCTCCCGGAGCGCCGTGAATCCAGGCGAGGTCACCGACGCGGCGCGGTCAGCGGCTCGCGGCTGGGCGATCTCGATCCGGTCGGCCACCCGCGCCGGACGGGAGCTGAGCACCAGGACGCGGTCCGAGAGATAGATGGCCTCCTCGACGTCGTGGGTGACGAGCAGGACCGTATGCCTGTCGGGGCCGAGGACCCCGGCGAGCCAGGACTGCATCTCGGCGCGGGTGATCGCGTCCAGCGAGGCGAACGGCTCGTCGAGCAGCAGGACGGGGCGGCCGGCCATCAGCGTGCGCAGGAAGGCGACGCGCTGGCGCATGCCGCCGGACAGCTCGCCCGGCCTGGCGCGCTCGAAGCCCGCCAGGCCGAGCCGCTCGAAGCTCTCGGCGGTCCGCCCCCGAGCCTCCTGGCGCGGGGTCCCGGCTATGCGCAGCGCGAGCCCGGCGTTGTCGAGCGCGGAGAGCCAGGGGAGGAGCAGGTCGCGCTGCGGCATGTAGGCGCAGCGCTCGAGGCGCTCGGCCGGATCGGTCGCTCCGCCCACGGAGATCCCGCCGGAGTCCGCCGGGCGCAGCCCGGCGACGAGCTCGAGCAGGGTCGTCTTGCCGCAGCCCGAGGGGCCGACGATCCCGACGACCTCGCCGGGAACGGCCTCGAGGTCGATCCGCTCGATCGCGCGAAGCTCGCCGAAGGCGTGTCCGAGCGCCTCGATCCGCACCGGGGCTCCGGCCGCTTCTGCGGTCGCCGCGACAGCACGGCCTTCGCGGGCCGCGTCCGGTGTGCCTTCGCGAAGTCTCGTCAGCATGCTCCCTCCGCGCGCATTACCGCACAGGTTCAAAGGGTCAGCGGAGGGGTCGTTACCGCTATCTCAGCCCGCACATCCCGCGAGCCCCCCTGTCGGGTCGACTCCCAGTCTACGGTGTCGAGGGTGGAGGTCGAGCGCAAGTTCCTGGTGCCCGAGCCGCCCGACCTCGAGGGGACGGCGTCCGACGAGATCGAGCAGGGCTACCTGGCCATCGGTCCGGACGGCGAGGTGCGCCTGCGGCGCAGGGGAGACGCGCTCCTGCTCACCGTGAAGCGCGGCTCCGGGATCTCGCGCGACGAGGCGGAGGTTGGGCTCGAGGCCGATGCCTTCGAGCGCCTCTGGCCGCTCACGGCGGGGCGCCGGCTTCGGAAGCGGCGGCATCTGATCCCGCGAGGGGAGCTCGAGATCGAGCTCGACGTCTACGAGGGTGGTCTCGAGGGGCTGGTGGTCGCCGAGGTCGAGTTTCCCTCGGAGGCCGAGGCGGACCTGTTCGAGCCTCCGGGCTGGCTGGGGGAGGAGGTGACCGGCGACGAGCGGTACCTGAACGAGACGCTGGCCACCCGGGGCCGCCCGTCGTAGCGGATTCCGAGCGAGATTCGCCGCCTGTCACACTGGGTCGAGCTACCTCGTCTCTTACTTCCGAGAGCGGAAGAAGGAGGCAACGATGAAGGTCTTCGTAGCAGGAGCCACAGGGGCGATCGGCAAGCAGCTGGTGCCGATACTCGTCCAGCAGGGGCATGAGGTGACCGGGATGACGCGCAGCCCGGCGAAGGCGGACGCGGTCCGCGCGCTCGGGGCCCACCCCGCGGTCGCAGACGCCTTCGACCCGGAGGCGGTCGCGGAAGCGGTGGCGGCCGCCGAACCCGAGGTGGTGGTCCACCAGCTCACCGCCATCGACGCGGGCGCGTTCGGCCGCAGCATCGACAAGGTCTTCGTCGAGACCAACCGGCTTCGGACCGAGGGGACCGATCACCTGCTCGCGGCGGCGCTCGCCGTGGGCGCCCGGCGCTTCATCGCCCAGAGCTTCGCGGCCTGGCCGTACAAGCGTGTGGGCGGCATGGTCAAGACCGAGGAGGACCCGCTCGACGACGATCCGCCGAAGTCCGTGCGTGAGACCGTGGCGACCATCAAGTACATGGAGAAGGCGGTCACGGGCGCGCAGGGCATCGAGGGGCTCGCGCTCCGTTACGGCTGGTTCTACGGGCCGGGCACGTCGATCAGCCTCGCCCCGGACGGAGAGCAGGTCGAGATGATCCGGAAGCGGCGTCTCCCCATCGTCGGCAGCGGCGAGGGCGTCTGGTCGATGATCCACATCCACGACGCGGCTGCCGCGACCGCGGCGGCGATCGAGCGCGGCGCGCCGGGGGCATACAACGTCGTCGACGACGATCCGGCGCCGGTCTCGGTCCTCCTGCCCGAGCTGGCCAAGGTGGTCGGCGCGAAGCCGCCGCGCCATGTTCCGAAGTGGCTCGGCCAGCTGGTCGCGGGCGATCCGGCGGTGATCATGATGACGTCGATCCGCGGCTCATCGAACGAGAAGGCGAAGCGGGAGCTGGAGTGGCAACCGGGCTACCCGAGCTGGCGTCTCGGGTTCCGGGATGGGCTCGAGCAGGCGGACCGCGAGCCGGAGAGGATGCCGGCGTGAGCCAGACGGAGCCCGAGCTGCTCGAGGAACTGCGCCCGCGTGCCTTCGCCATCGCCTACCGGATGCTGGGCTCGGTGAGCGAGGCGGAGGACATCGTCCAGGAAGCGCTGCTCCGCGTGCACAACGCGCTCGAGGCGGGCGAGGAGATCACGTCGCCGCGGGCCTATGCGGCGACCATCACCACCCGCCTCGCGATCGACGAGCTGCGCTCGGCGCGGGCGCGGCGCGAGACCTACATCGGCGAGTGGCTGCCCGAGCCGGTCACGGAGCGTCCCGAGGACGATCCGGCCCGGCAGGCCGAGCTGGCCGACTCGCTTTCGCTCGCCTTCCTCGTCCTGCTCGAGTCGCTGAGCCCGGAGCAGCGCGCCTCATTCCTGCTCCACGACGTGTTCGACTACGACTACGACCGGGTCGCCGAGATCGTGGGGACGAGCGAGGCGAATGCGAGGCAGCTCGCGTCTCGCGCGCGGCGGCAGGTGGACGAGGGCCGCACCCGGTTCGACGCCTCGGAGGAGCAGCGCACCGAGCTGGCGACGAGCTTCTTCGCGGCCGTCGAGAACGGCGACTTCGACGGTCTCGAGGCGCTGCTGGCAGAGGATGTCGAGCTGCACGGCGACGGCGGTGGCGTGGCGCCGGCGATCAGGCATCCGATCTACGGTCGCGAGAAGGCCGCGCAGACGATGCGCAACTGGGGCCGGCTCGCCGAGCGCATGGGCGGCTTCGAGATCCGGCCCGTCGTGGTGAACGGCCAGCCGGGCGCCGAGTTCCTGGACACCGACGGGAGGCTGATCAACGTCATGGCGCTGGACATCGCCGACGGCCAGATCCAGACGATCCGCTCGATCGTCAATCCCGCCAAGCTCGGCCACCTCGGGCCGCTGGCTGACATCAGCGCGCTGTTCGATCGAGTCCGCGAGTCCGGCTGATTCAGTCCGCCACGCGCGCCGCGCCCGCGATGACGTTGACGAAGTTCTCGAGGTGCTTGGTCGTCCAGCACTCGAAGGCGCCGTCGCAGTAGGGCTCGTAGGCGGCCATCACGGAGTCGCCGTAGTTCCAGTAGAGCTTGGGCTCCGGGTTGAGCCAGAAGGTGCGGCCGGCGTGCTCGGCGATCGCGCCGAAGGTCGCGGCGTGCGGCTCGCGGCCGTTTGTGCGCGCGTCGCCGAGCACGATCACGGTCGCGCGGGGACCCAGGTCCTCGACGATCTCCTCGCCGAACTCGAGCCAGACGCGGCCGTAATCCGTGTAGCCGGAGACGTCGGCGACTCCGCCCTCCGAGGAGACGCGCTCGGAGATCTTCCGGAAGTCGCGCTCGTGCTCGAAGATGTCGGTGACCTCGCTGATCCGCTCGATGAAGACGAAGCTGCGCAGCTTGCGGAACGAGTCGTGCAGGGCGTGCAGCACCGAGAGGAAGAAGACGCTCGCCGAGCTCACCGAGGTCGAGACGTCG
>DATBHQ010000204.1:0-1728 GCA_036557385.1 Solirubrobacterales bacterium
CGCGAACACCTCCGCGCCCCGGCTGGGGACGTTGGTGATCGTGCTGCGCACGGAGCGCTCCGGCCGATCGCCCGCGGGTCTCAGGCGGCGCCGGGTGACCAGCTCCCGGAGCACGACCGACATCTCGAACTCGGCGAACGCGCCGCCGAGGCAGCGCCGCACCCCGCCGCCGAACGGGATCCAGGTGTAGGTGCCGGGTTGCTGGTCGAGGAAGCGCTCGGGGCGGAACCGCTCCGGCTCCGGGTAGATCTCGGGCCTGCGGTGGAGGAGGTAGATCGAGGGGGCGACGGAGACGCCGGCCGGTAGCAGCCGGCCGCCGATCTCCATCGGCTCCACCAGCCTGCGCAGGACGAGCGAGACCACCGGGCGAAGGCGCAGCGTCTCCTTGATCACCGCGTCGACGTAGGCGCCGTCGCCGCTGGCCGCGTCCGCCTGGAGCCGCTCGAGCTCGGCGGGGTGGCGAGCGAGCAGCTCGACCGCCCAGGAGAGGGCGGTGGCCGTAGTCTCGTGCCCTGCCACCAACAGCGTCATGAGCTCGTCGCGCAGCTCGCGGTCGCTCATCGGGCGGCCGTCCTCATGGGTGGCCTGGAGGAGCAGCGAGAGGATGTCGTCGCGCTCGGCGAGGTCCTCGGCACGGCGCCGGAGCGCGATCTCCTCGTAGATCAGCCGGTCGATCCCCTCGATCTGCCGCCGGAAGGGGCCGAAGCGGCGCAGCCGCTGCGGCCCGAGCATGATCATGAAGAGCACCCGCCGCGTGCTGGAGAGAAGGTTGAGCGTGCCGCGCAGCTGGTCGCGCAGCTCGCTGAGCCGCTCGCCCTCGTCCAGGCCGAACACCGCCCGCAGGATCACCTCGAGCGTGACCGACTGCATTCGCGGGCGCATGCGAACGGGCTCATCCGTGGGCCAGCGATCGATCTCCTCCGCGGCCGCCCGGGCCATGACCTCCCCGTAGGCATGCATCCGGCGGCCGTGGAAGGGCGGCAGCATGAGCTTGCGCTGGGCCATGTGCTCGGGCTCGTCGAGCAGCAGGACCGAGTGCTCGCCGAGGACGGGCAGGAGCACGATGTTGGCCTCGCCGGCGTGGAGCAGGTCGGGATCGCCGGTGAAGATCTGCTTGACCGCCTCCGGGTCCGAGACGAACACCCAGGTCCCCTCGTGGACGATCCGGATCGTGAACATGTCGCCATAGCGCGCCTGGCACTGCTCCATCGTCCGGATCGGCTGCCGCCACCAATTCCAGGTCGCTCGCCGGACCGACCAATCCGGGCCGTCCGGGAGCTCGGGCGTCGCTGCGGGCGGAGCGGTCGGCTGGTCAGCAGTCGCGATTCCGATGTTGGGATTATGCTCCCGACCTACCGCGAGGGACTTCAGGCCAAGGAAAGGCGGCGGGATGGGTTGCGCGGGGAGAGCTAGACACCTGAAAAAGGCGATCGGGCCGGCATTGCTGGTCGCGCTGGCTACGGCGTTCATCCTGCCCGGCGAGGCCTCCGCCGACAACTCGCTGAACGTCCACGGCAGCGTCAACCAGGTCTACGTCACCGGCGCCCAGCCGGGGACCAGCCTGCGGCTGGTGCGCAAGATGAAGAGCGTGAAGAAGCTGCGGGTCGTCTCCAAGAAGCCGGTCGGGAGCCTCGGCGGCGTCGTCTTCCGCCGCATCCCCACCGGCAAGGGCTACCGGGTGCGTGCCGCGGACGGCTCGCTCTCCAGGCGGGTCGCGGTGATGTCGGA
>DATBHQ010000205.1:0-7564 GCA_036557385.1 Solirubrobacterales bacterium
CGCCTGGCGGCGCAGGAACTCCAGGCCGACGATGGACAGCACGATCAGCAGCAGGGCGGTCGGCAGCCGCGAGAAGCCGGGCGTCGGGGACCAGAGGAAGAGCAGCAGCAGGATCAGCCCGAGGGCGGAGTACGCCACCACTCGATTCTCGAGGATCGGGGTGATCGCCCTCCGGGCGCGGCTCGCGAGGCCCATCGGCCCGGCGAGCCAGGCGCCGATGACGATGAACAGGCCGTAGAAGATGACCGCGCCGCCCTGGGCGTTGAGCAGCGACGTGCCGATCTCCCAGGTGGCTCGGACGGCCGGTCTGACTGACTCGGTCGTGGCGAGGTGGTCGATGATCGCGTTGCCGGCGACCGTCCGGACGACGAGCACGAGGATGCCCACGATGATCAGCGCGAACCCGACCGAGCGCAGCGCCACTCGCCGCCAGCCTTCGGCGAGGTAGATCGCGAGCGCGAAGAGCGCGAGCGCCAGCACCGTCACGACCCAGGCCAGGGTCTTCAGCAGGTTGAGCAGGTCGTTGACCTTGACGAGGTCGTCGTTCGACACGACCTTGATCTGAGCGACGTTCGGGGGCAGCCGCTCCGCGGCGTTGATGCCCAGCTCCTGCCCGAGCTCGTCGACGATCGTCCCTATGTCCAGCGTCACGGGCTCGCTGCCGCCGTGCTCGACCACCCTGAGAAGGGTGCTCTGAGCGGTGCGGTTCGCGTCCTCCCAGAGCTGCTGGATGCGCGGGCGCTCGAGCGCCTCGTTGGCGAGCCTGATCGCAAGCTGGTGGATTCCGGCAGCCGCCGGGCCCGCGAGTGGCTGCAGCCGGGGCGGCAGAGCCGACTGGAGCTCACCCTGGACATCGACGTTCGCGTAGAGCGTGTCCACCATGTAGTCCGCCACCTGGGTGCGGATTTCGGGGTTCTCGAGCAGCTCGCTGCTGGTGTTCGTCCAGGTGTCCGTCTCGAGCAGCTGGCGGTTCGCCCAGATCGCGAACGCGGCAATGAAGGCGAGCACCGACGCGACCACGATCAGCGCGTAGACGGTCTTGCGTCGCCGCCTCGGCGAGGTGGCCCCGCTGGACCGGCTCTCGGACGCTTCCACCTTCTCCCCTATCGGTTGTGGGGCCTCTCGTCCGTGAGCGGCCCTGTGTCGTCCGGGTTCTATCAGCCCGGAGGTCGCTTCGCTAGCGTGGCGACGTGGGCGTTCACGCCGGCGAGTTCGAGCTTTCAACCGAGGGTGACTCCGACGTCATCGACATCACGGCCGATGTTCAACGCGTGGCAGCCGCGGGACGGGCCGGCGACGGAATCGTCACCGCGTTCGTCCGGGGCTCCACTGCGGCGATCACGACGATGGAGTTCGAGCCGGGCGGCGTCGCCGACCTGCGGGCCCTCCTCGACCGGTTGATCCCGGTCGAGGGCGACTACGAGCACAACCGGCTCAACCACGACACCAACTCCCACGCGCACCAGCGCGCTTCGCTGATCGGCGCCTCCGAGCAGGTGCCGCTGATGGGCGGCCGGCTTGCGCTGGGAACCTGGCAGCAGCTGGTGCTGATCGACTTCGACGACCGCCCCCGCGAGCGCACGGTGGTCGTCCAGGTGGTCTCCTGAGGGCTAGCCGGTCGGGGTCCGCCCCGGGCCCGGCCGTGACGAGGTCAGCCGGTGCTGCACGGCGAGAGTGAGCGTCCCGGATACCAGCAGCAGGGCGACGTTGACTCCCAGGACTCCGGCGGCACCCCAGGAGACGCTCACGTCGCCGAGCCCGAGCGAGACACCGAAGAGGGCCGAGGCCGGGATCGTGGTCACCGAGATCGCCACCCCGACCGCGGCGGCGGCGCGAGTCTCGAAGGAGAGCATCGCCGCGACGCCCGCCGCGAGCGCAACCAGGATGGTCGAGTAGTCGATGCTCTGCAGCCCGTGCAGGTTCTCCTCGTGGACCTGGAAATGGGCGCTCAGGATCCCCACCTCCTGAAGTGCCCATGACAGTCCGGCGGCCACTGCCCAGGTCAACAGAATGCCGAGCAGCAGCGTGACCACGGCCCGCCGGGCGAGCTGCAGCCGCCCCGCGACGAACCCAACGCAGGCGGCGCAGATCGGCAGCAGGTCCGGGCTCACGGCCATCGCGCCGACGATCAGGATCAGGTTGTCGGTGATCACGCCGATCGCCCCGAGCACCGCCGCGACCGTCATCAGCGCGAGATAGCGGCCGAGCGGCCGCGCGTGCGTCCTCGCCTCGCCCATCACCTCCACCCAGGCGAATGCCTCCCGTGCGGCGAACCGCGCCTGGGGTGGCGGCAGCGGCGCCACCACGTCCTGGCGGGTCAGCAGATAGTCGGCATCGTCGACCTGCCAGTCACGGATCAGGGACATCACCCGGTCGGCGACCGAGGGCATCACGTCCGCGGCGAGCACGGTTCCGCTACCGGATCGCTCCGGCGCGAGGGCGACGATCCGGTGGACGCCGCCGGTCTCCTCGAGCGCCTCGGACAGCCCGCCGGCTCGCTGCTCGTCGACGGAGAGGGTGAGCCTCAGCACGTGGCGAGTCTAGGAATCGGCCGGGACGGCCTAGATGAGTGATTCCACGGCCGCGTGTGCGCGGGGGCGCGGGCTGGCCGAGCAGATCGAGGACGCAGGCCGCGTGACGTGGCAGCGCCACGCGAGCGGCCGAGGACGAAGAGCTGCGAAGCGCCAGGCGCGTCATCCGCGTGCGCGTGGTCGTGGAATTGCTCATCTAGTGGACCAGCGCCTTGAGACCGATCAGAGCGGCGCCGATCAGCGCGACCCCGCAGGCCTTGACGAGCGCCCCGGCCAGGCCGGACCCGGTGAGGCGAGCGCCGACGAAGCCGTAGAGGCCGAGCAGCGCGAGTCCCGTCCACCTGGCGAGCGCGAAGGCCGAGTCATCCCCGAGCACCCCGATGGCCTCCAGCAGGAAGTAGACGGCCGGAAAGCCGATCCCGATCGCCACGGCGGCACTGTCGACGAGCACCGTCCTGACCTCCGCGGGCTCGGCGTGGCGGCGGCGCACGGTCTCGAACCCGACGAGCTCGCTGAAGATCTCGGCGAGCGAGACCGCCATGGCCGTACCCAGCAGGCTCGCGATGACGGCGCCAGGCGGTGGAGGGTGGGCCTGGAGAGCCACAACCAGGGCCAGGCCGATGATCGCGCCGTAGATGATCCGGGAGACCTGGCGGGAGCTGAGATGTCTGGCGATCACGGCCGCTTGAACTCGATCTCGCGGATCACCTTGGCCGGCACCCCCGCGGCGATCACGCCCGACGGTATGTCGCGGGTGATCACGGAGTTCGAGCCGATCACGGCTCGTTCGCCGATCTCCACCCCTCCCGTGACCACGCAGTTCACCCCGAACCAGCAGTTGGAGCCGATCCGCACCGGGCCCTGCGGCTCGAACCCCTGCCAGGTGACCGGCTTGGTGGGGTCGTCGTAGCGGTGGTCGGAGTCTCCGACGAAGCAGTTGTTGGCGAACATCACGTGGTCGCCGATCTCGATCAGCTCGAGGGCGGCCAGCATCGTCCCCCGGTTGAGGAAGCAGCCCTCGCCGATCCTGATCCGGGCGTCCCCCGAGAGGGTCAGCCAGCAGCCCGGCTCGAGCAGCGTTCCCTCCCCGATCTCCAGCCGTCCCGAGTCGAGCGCCTCGAGGACCTCCCCCTCGACCGGATGGCGGATGAAGAAGCCGCCTTCGGCGGCGTGCCGGTTGATCCTCAGCCGGCGCCGCGGCCGGCGGTTGCGCTCGTACCAGCGCCGCTTCACCCACCAGGTGCGCCATTCGGCCAGCGACGCCACGGTCGGAGCTTCGCAAACGCATAGGGTTTTGGGCGTGAGTCCCGGCTCGAAGCAGGCGCCACGCGGCGGAATCGACCTCGGTGGGACCAAAATCCAGACCGTCGTCGTGGACGCCGACAATGAGGTCCTCGGCCAGGCGCGCCATCCGACGCCCACCAGCGGAGGGCCCGAGGACGTGGCGAAGGAGTTGATCGCGGCGATGCGCGAGGCCGCCGACCAGGGGGGCGTCGAGACGCGCGAGCTCGGCGGTGTCGGCGTCGGGTCGCCCGGGGACGCGGACGAGACCACCGGCGTGGTCTCGGATGCGCGCAACCTCCCCGACTGGATCGGTCCCTTCCCGCTCGGGGAACGGCTGTCAGCGGACCTCGGGGCGCCGGTTCGCGTCGGGAACGACGTGCAGGTCGCGGTGCAGGGAGAGTTCGAGCTCGGGGCCGCCAAGGAGTTCGACACCATCCTCGGCGTCTGGTGGGGCACCGGCGTCGGCGGCGGCCTGATCCTCGACGGCAAGCCCTGGCTCGGCCGCGGCGCCGCCGCCGAGATCGGCCACGTCGTCGTGAAGATGGGCGGCGCCCGCTGCACGTGCGGGCGCAAGGGATGCATGGAGGCCTACGCGGGCCGCAAGGCGATGGAGATCAAGGCCCGCAAGGAGGCGAAGAAGGGCGTCAAGACGGACCTGTTCAAGATCATGGAGGAGCACGAGCGGGATCGGCTGACCAGCGGCATCTGGGAGCGGGCGCTGAAGCAGGGCGACGACCTCGCGACCAGGCTGATCGACCGCGCCGTGAAGGCCCTCGGCGCCGGGGTCGCATCATGCGTCAACGTGATCGACCCGGAGGCCGTGATCATCGGCGGCGGCCTCGGCAGCCGCTTCGGGGAGAAGTACGTCAGGCGGATCGCGGCGCGCATGCACCCCCACCTCTTCTCCGACGAGAATCCGCCGGCCGTTCGCCTGGCGGCGCTCGGGGACCTCGGCGGCGCGATCGGCGCCGCGCTCCTGGTCGACGAGCGGGTCCCCGCCGCGGCCGCGGGCTAGCACCGCCTGAACCGAGCATGGCGGTCCGGCACAACCGCGACGAGTGGCTGTCGCTGCTCGAGGAGCTCTTCGACCCCCTGACGGAGCGGCGACTCGAAAGCGCCGGCGTGGCCCCGGGCTGGCGGGCGCTCGAGATCGGGGCGGGCAGGGGCTCGGTCGCATCCTGGCTCGCGGCTCGTGTCGGCGAGAGCGGCCGAGTGGTCGCCACGGACATCGACACGAGCCTGCTCGAGGATCGGAGGGATCCCCGCGTCGAGGTGGTTCGTCACGACGTCCTCGTCGATGAGCTCCCCGGCGACTTCGATCTCGTCCACTGCCGCGCCGTCCTGGTCCACCTCAGCGACCCCCGCCGCGCGCTCGAGCGGATGGCGGGCTGGCTCAGGCCGGGCGGCGTCCTGGTCGCAGAGGAGCCCTGGACGGACGTCGCCCGCCTGGCCCCGGATCCGGTCATCGCCGAGGCCGCCGAGGCGCTGGGCGAGACCCTCGACGGGAGCTTCGCCCGCCGGCTGCCGCTGGTGCTGCGCGAGATCGGCCTCGAGCGGGTGGAGGCCGACGTCGAGCTCCGGTTCTTCGAGGGCGGCACGAGCCTCGCCGCGTTCCACCGGAGGGCGCTCGAGGGGGCCTGCACCCGCCTGGTCGCGGCCGGTGGGATCGACGCAGCGAGGGTGCGCGAGCTGCGAAGTCGCTTCGACGATCCCACCTTCCGCGACTGCGGCTGGCCGCATGTCGGGGCGTTCGGCTGGAAGCCGGGGCCCCTCCCGACATAGGCTTGGGCCGTGTACACGACGGCCGCAGGGAGAAGCCAGTCGGAGTGGGTCGGCTGGATCAGGGATCCGCAATCCGAGGAGCGCCGGACAGTCCCGTTGATCGGGGCGCTGCCCGGGGAGGGAATCGGCCCGGAGGTGGTCGGGGCCGCCCTGGAGGCCCTCCGGCGCCTGGAGGACGCCGGCGGCACCCCGGTCGCCGTCGAGTTCGGTGGGCCGATCGGCAAGCTGGCCGAGCGGGAGACAGGGACCCCGCTCCCCGATGAGGCGCTCTCCTTCTGCCGGAGCGTGCTGGCGAGAGGCGGCGCGGTTCTGAGCGGGCCGGGCGGCGGGCGCTACGTCTATGACCTGCGCAGGCGACTCGAGCTCTTCATCAAGGTCAGCCCCATCCAGAGCCAGCTCGGCCTGTCCGAGGCATCACCGCTGAGGGCGGAGTCGCTTGAGGGCGTCGACATGCTGATCGTCCGCGAGAACCTCGGCGGCGTCTACCAGGGCGACTCGACCGCCACGGCCACGGAGGGCGGCGGGACGCTCGTCGAGCATCGCTTCTCCTACGCCGAGCCCGTGGTCCATCGCTTTCTCGCGGCCGCGGCGCGGCTGGCGGCCACCCGGCGGGGCGAGCTCGCGGTGGTGGTGAAGCAGTCGGGGACTCCTCGGCTCGCGGATCTGTGGCGCAGCGTTGGAGCCGAGGTGTGCGGACGCGAGGGCGTGGAGGTCTCGTTCGTGGACGTCGACCTGATGGCGTACCGGCTGATCGCGTGTCCGGAGACATTCGATGTCATCGCAGCCCCGAACCTCTTCGGCGACATCCTCGGTGACTTGGCGGCGGTGCTTCTCGGATCCCGCGGGCTCTCGTTCGGTGCGAGCTATGACCTCCGCGGAGCCGGCGTCTACCAGACCAACCACGGAGCGGCATACGACATCGCCGGGTCAGGCCTCGCCAACCCGGTGGGACAGATCCTCACCCTGGCCGCAATGCTCCGCGAGAGCCTGGCGATGGGGCGCGAGGCGCAGGCGCTCGAGGAGGGCGTTCACCGCACCCTGAGGAACGGCGGGGCGACGCCGGACCTCGGTGGCGAGCTCACGACCGAAGAGGTCGCCGCCGGCATCGGCTCAGCCGCCGCGCAGGCACTCCTCGCCGCGCAGTGATGAGGCCGCTCCTCCTGCTGGTCGACCTCCAGCGGGACTATCTCGACTCGGCCGGGCTCGAGCCGGCCGCCGGGCCGGTCGTGGAGCGGGCGGCGACCCTGCTTCGCTCGTGCCGCGAGGCGAACGTCCCCGTGGCGCACGCCTGGACCACGGTCAGCCGCAGCGACGACCGCCGCATGCCGCACTGGCGGCGGGAGGATCGCTGGCTCTGCGAGGAGGGCACACCTGGCCACGAGCCTCCTCCCGAGCTGCTCCCGCAGCCGGGGGAGCGGGTGATCCACAAGACCGGCTTCAGCGCCTTCGAGGACGGCGAGCTCGATGCCCTGATCGACGAGATCGGCCCCGATCCGCTGATCGTGGCCGGGGTGCACCTTCATGCCTGCGTGCGACAGGCCGTCCTCGACGCCTACCAGCGCCGTGCGAACCAGATCTGGGTCGCCGCCGACGCGACCGCCAGCGACGACCCGGTCCACGCGGCGATCACGCGACGCTACCTCGAGCGCCGGGCGGCGAGGTTCCTGAGCGTCGACGAGGTCGCCTCGGCGGTTGCGGGCAACGCGCCGCCGGCCGCGAACGGGAATATCGCCCAGGGCGCGGCCCTGCGGTCGCGGGAGGCCCTCTCCGCCTGGCAGGATCGCGGCCTCGCCGAGCGCGCCGGGGCGCTGGAGGAGCTCGCGAGCCGGCTCGAGCCATGCGCGGACGAGCTTGCCGAGGAGATGGCGGTCACCCTCGGAAAGCCGATTCGCTACGGCCGGGTCGAGGTGCAGCGGGCCGCCGAGATGCTTCGCGCCGTGGCCACCCGCGCGCTGGCCTCCGATGAC
>DATBHQ010000206.1:0-5039 GCA_036557385.1 Solirubrobacterales bacterium
GTGGCCGCCGTCCACGGCAACGTCGACAGCGCCGAGCTCCGCAGCGAGCTGCCCGAGTCGATCTCCCTCGGGCTGGAGAACGTAGTCCTGGGTGTGATCCATGACGCCGGCCCCGCCAGGGGACGCCTGGAGCGGCTCCGCGCCCGCTTCCCCGAGGCCGACGCGGTGGTCTTCGGCCACTCCCATATGCCGCTGCACGAGCAGCGCGACGGCTTTCAGATCTTCAACCCGGGCAGTCCCACCGAGCGCCGTCGCGCGCCCCACCGCTCGCTGGGCCGGGCGACCGTGGAGGGCGGACGGATCGAGTTCGACCACCTGGCGTTGCCATGATCTGTCCGTGACCGCTCGCGCGATCAGCATTCTCGGAGCGCTCGGTGTGATCGCGATCTCGGGCTGCGGCTCTTCCGGCGACAAGCAGGCCGACACGACGGTCGCGGGAGGCGCCGATCCGGCGACGGTTCAGGTGATCAAGGGCTGGGCGGACGAGCTGCGGGCGGGGGACGTCGCCGCGGCGAGCGAGCACTTCGCGCTCCCAAGCGTGGTCCAGAACGGGACGCCCCCACTGCGCCTCAGCACCCGCGGTCAGGTCGAAGCCTTCAACCGCTCGCTGCCCTGCGGCGCAAGGCTGACCGACGCGGTCGCGGTCGACCGGTTCACCATCGCGACCTTCAAGCTCACCGAGCGCCCCGGGCCGGGCGAGTGCGGCAGCGGGGTGGGGGAGACCGCCAAGACGGCCTTCGTGGTGCGGAAGGGCCTGATCACCCAGTGGCGCCGCGTCGTCGACGCCGATCAGGGGACGTCGACGTCTCAGGGCCCCGTGGTCTGAGCCCGAATCCGCTCGATCACCGCGTCGGTGAACTCCGTCGTGCCCGCGTGCCCCTTCAGGTCCGGGGTCCGGACCCCGGAGGCGGCGGTCTCCATCACGGCGTCGTAGACCGCCGCCGAGGCCCGCTCCGCTCCCTCAATGCCCGCCTCTCCCGCGTAGTGGAGGACGGCGGCGCCGGCCAGGATCATCCCCATCGGATTGGCGACGTCCTTGCCCTCCAGCGCCGGCGCCGTCCCGTGTGGCGCCTCGCTCATCGCGACCCGGACCCGCAGCTCCTCGTCGAGCGCGAGCAGCACCGACTCCGCGCCGGCGATCGATCCGTAGAGAGGGAGCACGAAGTCCGAGAGCAGGTCGCCGTCGCGATTCAGGCTCGGGATCACGAGCGGGGCGTCGGCCCGGCCCGTGAGCAGCCCCGCATAGGTGGCGTCGATCAGGAGCGGCTCGTAGCCGGTGCCCGAATGGCGCTCGGCCGCGGCATCCATCTCCTCCTTCAGCATCCCCTCGTAGACGGGGCTCACGGTCCATTTCGGGCCGCCGTAGACCCGGCCGCCGATTCCCTCCGCGGTGCGGAACGCGTACTCGGCGACCGCGCGGCAGTTCGAGCGGTGGATGATCTCGGTGCGCTGGGCGACCTCGTCACCGTTCTCCGGGCGGCGTGACTCCTCGGCGCCGTAGGCGTCCTCGACGGCCATGCGCACCACCGAGATCGGGTGGTGGATCCCGGCGACGGGGGCGATTCCCGGGATCCGGCGACCCGTCCTGACGATCACCTTGCCGTCGATCGCCTCCCGGATCAGCCGGTTCGGGCTGCCCACGTCATCGGCGCCCTCGGGCGTGATAGTCGCGGCCTTGACGCCGAAACCCGCGTCGCCCATGGCCCTCGCCGCTTCCGTGCAGACCGCGTTCCCGGTGCGCCGCCGGTTGGCCAGCGAGAGGTCGAAGCGCTCGAGCTCGAGGTCGAGCCCGAGCACGTCCGGCGCGAGCACCCGCAGCGCCTGCTCGAGCAGCTCCTGCCCGGTCTGATCGCCCTCGAGCACCACGATGCGCAGATCGCCCATCGGGTGCGAGGCTACTGCGATGGAGAAATGCACCTGGTGCGGGACGGAGGTCGAGCCCGATGACGGCTTCCGCGCCTACGAACCCGCCGGCGAACGCCGTGCGATCTTCTGCCGGCTCGAGCATCTGATTCCCTGGTCGATCCAGGGCGCGCACTGGGAGGCCGGGACGATGTGGGAACCCGTCAACGAGGTCGTGACCAACTGCTCGCACTGTGGAGCGGAGCTCGGCGACGCGCACGTCCTCCTGGTCCGCCACCGTGGGGAGCACCGCGTCCCGGACGGGTTCTGCAGCGTCGACCACCTGACCGAGTGGGCGAAGGCCGGCGGCCGCTGGCAATGAGAGTTCCCGCATCTTGCGAGATTCGGTCCCCCGATTCTCTTGACGAGCGCCGAGAGGCCTGTAGGGTCCCCGCCACTTGAACAGAACAGGTTGACCTTCGGGTCAATCAGGTTCAGTTCAAAGAAACGGCCCGGGCGACCGGGCCGTTTCGCTTGCCGGGGGAGAACGATGAGTCGGGGCGCGCGGGCCGGTCAGTACGGTCACTAAGGGGATGCCCACGTCTCGTTCCATCCAGCGCACCTACCTGCTCCTCATGCTGGGGAACACGCTGGCGGCTTCGCTGATTTGGGGGATCAACACGATCTTTCTGCTGGATGCCGGCCTCTCCAACCTGGAGGCGTTCGCCGCCAACGCCTTCTTCACCGGCGGCATGGTGATCTTCGAGATCCCGACCGGGATCGTCGCCGACACGATCGGGCGCCGCACCTCCTACCTGCTCGGGACACTCACCCTGTCTGGGGCGAGCGTGCTCTACGTGCTCCTCTGGCAGATCGAGGCGCCCTTCTGGGAGTGGGCGGTGGCCTCGCTCCTGCTCGGACTCGGGTTCACCTTCTTCTCCGGGGCCGTCGAGGCCTGGCTGGTCGACGCGCTCACGGCGACGGGATACGAGGGCCGCCTCGAAACGGTCTTCGGCCGTGGGCAGATGGTCACCGGCGCGGGGATGCTGGGCGGCTCGGTCGCCGGCGGCTTCATCGCCCAGCAGGTCAGCCTCGGCACCCCCTTCGTGATCCGGGCGGCGATCCTGGTCGTCATGTTCGCCGTCGCTTTCAGGCTGATGCACGACGTGGGCTTCACACCGGAGAAGGGTGGCCGGCCGCTGGCCGAGATGCGGAGGATCGCCGCGAACTCGGTCGACTACGGCTGGCGCGTCCCGGCCGTCAAATGGCTGATGGTCGAAGCACTGTTCACCGGCGGGGTCGGCATCTACGCCTTCTACGCCCTGCAGCCCTACCTGCTCGAGCTCTACGGCGATCCGACCGCGTACAACGTCGCCGGCCTCGCCGCCGCGATCGTCGCCGGGGCCCAGATCCTCGGCGGTGTGGCTGCGCCCCGGATCCGCGCGGCCTTTCGTCGGCGGACCTCGGCCCTGCTCGTCACGGCCGGGCTCAGCGTGATCGCGCTGGTGCTGATCGGGGCGATCCAGAACTTCTGGGCCGTGATCGGCCTGACCACGGTCTGGGCCCTGCTCTTCGCCGCCACGATGCCGATCCGCCAGACCTACATCAACGGGATGATCCCGTCGCGGCAGCGCGCGACGATCCTCTCCTTTGACTCGATGATGTCCTCGAGCGGGGGCGTCTGGGCGCAACCGATCCTCGGCCGGGTGGCGGACGCCTCCGGCTACGCGGCGTCGTACCTGGTCTCGGCCGGGATCGCCGCCTTCGCGCTGCCCTTCATCGCCCTGTCCAGGAGCCAGGACGCACCGGCCGACACGCAGGAGCTCGCCGAGGCGCCGGTCGCGCAGCCCGCCTGAGGGGCGAAACCCCGCAATCAGCGGAAACGTCCGTTTTTCCGTCTTGACCTCGACCCGAGGGCGGAGTACATTCATCTGCAACGGAACAAGGGCAACCTTGTTCTCAGAAAGGGCCCGAGAAATCGGGCCCTTTCGCTACTTCGGCTTTGGCCTCTTCCCGGACTTCGGCGGCGGCGCGGCCCAGGAGAGGATCAGCGGGGCGACCAGGTTCGGACGCTCCACGTTCGGCGAATGGCCGGCGCCGGGTATCAGGTGGGTCTGCACGCCGGGGACGTTCTGTCGGTAGCGGTCGACCGCCTCCTGCGCGTCGTAGATCTGGTCCTCCGCGCCGAAGATCACCATCGTCGGCACGTGGGCCGTGGCGAGGCGCTGATCGAGCGGCGCCTCGCCGACGAAGTCCTGCTCCGCGTCGACGGTGTCCGTGTAAGCCGTGTAGGTCATCACTCGTAGGTCGTCGACGGGCTGCTCCGGGTTGTTGAAGCCGCTCGAGATGTCGAAGCCCGGCGCGAACGCCTGGCCGTACTGGTCGCGGATCCACGACTTGGGCGCGACCTGGACGACGCGCGCGATCCCCTGGCCGATCACCGGCCACCTGGTCATCTTCAGACCCACCGATTCGCTCTCGAACCCATCGTCGGCCGACTGGTCGATGATCACCACCCGGGAGGCGAGCTGCGGGCTCTGCTGGGCGAGTGCCGTCGCGACGCTGCCGCCGAGCGAATGACCGACGATCGTGGCGCCGACGACGCCGAGCTTGGAGAGGGCCTCTGCGGTGGCCGCCGCCTGGTCCGTGATCGCGTACCCGCCACTGGGCTTGTCGGAGCCGCCCATTCCGAGAAGGTCGACGCTGATCACCCGGTGGTCCCTCTCGAGCAGGGGAGCGAGCCTCTGCCACCACGCCATCGAGCAGGTGTCGCAGTGAAGGAGCACGATCGGAGTTCCCCGGGGGTTGCCCTGATCCAGCACCTGGAGCGTCCCGTTCGCGGTCTCGACCAGCCGCGCGCCCGAGTTGCGCACATAGGCGTCCTTGGTCGCGTTGGAGACGACGATCGCGTTGATGACCAGCAGGACGATCAGAGCCGCGATCACGCCCAGGGTGATCTTCAGCCAGCGCCGCACCGGCTACATCTAACTGTCGCTGTCGGCGTTTATTCGAGGGTCCCCTGAGGCGGAGCCGAGGGGGAACCCGTTTCACGCGGTCCGATGCCCAGCTCGTCCGCGCGCTCCGCGAGCGCCTCTATGACCAGGGCGATGTGCTCGTTCTCGTCGACACCCAGCTCCGCGATCCCGCGCTGGAT
This sequence comes from Solirubrobacterales bacterium, assembly GCA_036557385.1. Taxonomy (GTDB): domain Bacteria; phylum Actinomycetota; class Thermoleophilia; order Solirubrobacterales; family 70-9; genus DASUPK01. Next base: position 4,997 of record DATBHQ010000206.1, read on the forward strand.
GTCATCGCGGTTCACCGCGGCGGCGAACGAGGGCTGCTTGAGC
>DATBHQ010000207.1:0-23994 GCA_036557385.1 Solirubrobacterales bacterium
GGCCGAGCGCGAGCTCGCCTCCGCGGGCGTCCTGATCGGGCTGGTGATCGACGAGAACCGCCCCGAGTACGAGAGGGGCGACTTCCTGGTGCGGCCGATCATCGGCGCGGACCGGGAGTCCGGGGCGATCGCGATCGGCGAAAGGGTGCGGGTGGGGCAGACGGTCCGGCTGCACGTGCGCGACGCCGCCTCGGCCGACGAGGACCTGCGGGCGGCGCTCCGCTCCCAGGTTCAGGCCCTGGGCTCCGGCGGCGCGGCCGGCACGCTGCTCTTCACCTGCAACGGGCGCGGCTCCCACATGTTCGACGTGCCCGATCACGACGCCGCGGCCGTCGAGGACTCCCTGGGCGCGCCCACCGCCGGCTTCTTCTGCGCGGGCGAGCTCGGCCCGGTCGGCGGGCGCAACTTCCTGCACGGCTTCACCGCGACGATGGCGGTGTTCCCCGCGTGATCCTCGTAGCCGGCGCGACCGGGAACGCCGGCAGTGGCGTGGTCAACGGGCTGCTCGAGCTCGGGGCGGACGTGCGTGGCCTGGTCCGCGAGGGCTCCGAATCGAAGCTGCCGGACGGCGTCGAGCCCGCGGTCGGCGATCTCAACGATCCCGAGAGCCTGCGCGGCCCGCTCGAGGAAGTCAGCGCCGTCTTCCTGTTGAGTGGCTACGACGGAATCGATCGGTCGCTGGCGCTGATGCGCGACGCCGGAGTGGAGCGGGTTGTGCTCCTCTCGAGCAGCGCCGCGCCGACCGGCAATCTCGACAACGCCGTCGCCAGGTACCACATCCTCTCCGAGCAAGCGGTGGACGGGTCGGGCATTCCCCGGACCTTCCTGCGCCCGAACAGCTTCATGTCGAACGCCCTCCGCTGGCTGCCCCAGCTCGAGGACGGAGACGTGATCCACGCGCCATTCGCGGAGGTCCCGATCTCGACGATCCACCCTGACGACCTCGGTGCGGTCGCCGCCCGCGCGCTGACCGGCGCCGAGCACGAGGGCGAGACCTATCGCCTCAGCGGGCCGGAGGCCCTGCGGCCGGCGGAGCAGGTGGCGATCCTGGCGAAGTTCACGGGCCGCGACCTGCGCTTCGAGGCCCAGACGGACGAGGAGGCGCGCGCGGAGATGGAGGCGGGGATGCCGAAGGACTACGTCGATGCCTTCTTCGAGTTCTTCGTCGCCGGGATCGTCGACGAGACCACCGTCCACCCGACCGTCAGGGAGGTCACGGGCAGGGACGCCCGGACCTTCGAGGAGTGGGCCGAGGCGAACGCGGACGCGTTCAGCTAGGCGCCTAGAGGGCGCCCTCGAGGTCCAGGAGCGACCTCTTCATGTCGGGGCCGCCGCCGTAGTTGCCGATCCCGCCGCCCGACTGGACCACGCGGTGGCACGGGACGATCAGCGGGATCGGGTTGTGGCCGCAGGCGGTCCCGGCGGCGCGGAAGGCCCGCTCGTTGCCGGCCGACTTTGCGATCTCGGCGTAGGTCTTCGTCTTGCCGTAAGGGATCCGCGCGACAGCGTGGAGGGCGCGGTTCCGGAACCCCTTCGGGGTCAGGGCCCAGTCGACGGGAACGTCGAAGTGCGTGCGCTTGCCGTCGAAGTACTCGTCCAGCTCTCGGCGCTCCTCGTCGAGCTGCTTCGGCGACTCGAGGATCCGCGGCGAGACGTGCTCCGCGAGCGACTCGAGCACCTCGTCGCGGGATCGCTGATCGCCGCGATGGGTCGGCAGCGACAGCCGGACGACGCCCCGGTCGGTGCGCGCGATGAGCAGCTCACCGAACGGCGAGTCCACCTCGGCGTAGGCGACGTCGATCAGGCCGTCGCGCTCCGCGCGGGCGAGCAGGCCCTGGACGGCGCGGTCCAGGTCAGCGGTGGGCGGGGATTGCTTGAGCATCTTCTCCAGTTGCTTGTCGGACAGCGGGTTCATGCGAATTCACCTCTGAGCTTCTCCAGGCCCTCGTGGACGTTGCGGCGCGCGGCCGCCTCGGAGCTGTCCATGGCCCGTGCGATTGCGGAATAAGACATGTCGGTGGCGTAGCGGAGGACGACGGCGCTGCGTTGCTTCGGGGGAAGCACGCTGACGGCCCGCCAGAGCTCCGGGTCGCGTCCGCCCACCACCTCTTCCGGCTTCGAGTTGGGGCTGGGCACTGATCCCGCCACCTCCTCGGCGTCGCCGGCCGGGACCGCCCGCCTGCCCCGGCTCCGGAAATGGTCGATGGCCTTGTTGTGCGCGATGGTGAGCAGCCAGGAGTGGAGGTTGCGGGCGTGCTCCAGGCCCTCGTAGGCGCGAAGGGCTGCGATGAAGGTCTCCTGGAAGACGTCCTCGGCGTCATGCGGGCCGACGGTGGCGACGAGGTAGCCGAGCACGTCCGAGCTGTGCTCATCGAGCAGCTCCTGGAAGGGTGGGAGCGATTCATTCGACATCTGCCCGGTAAACGTCGCACACGCCGCTTTCGTGAGACTGTGATCGGCGATGGAGGTGGATGCAGACACACGAGACCTGGTGGCCCGCGCGCTCGCCGAGGACCTCGGGGCGGGCGACGTCACGGCGGAGGCCGTCGTGCCGGAGGAGGCGACCGGGCAGGCGCTGATCACCCAGAAGGAGCCCGGGGTGCTGTTCGGGCTCGACGTCGGGGGCGAGGTCTTTCGGCAGACCGGAGCCGGTGAGCTCACCGATCGCGGGGAGGAGGGGCACTGGCGCGGCGAGGTCCCGGCTGGAGTGGGGAGCGTTGCCGGCCCCGCTCGGGCGCTGCTCGCCGCGGAGCGCACCGCGCTCAACCTGCTCTGCCACCTCTCTGGCGTCGCCACCCTGACGGCCAGGTTCGTGGAGGAGGCGGAGGGCACGGGCGCCCGCATCCTCGACACCCGCAAGACGCTTCCCGGGCTGCGCGCGCTCGAGAAGGCCGCCGTCGCCGCGGGCGGCGGGGTCAACCACCGGATGGGCCTCTACGACGCGATCCTGATCAAGGAGAACCACGCCGCATTGGCGGGCGGTGTCGGGGAGGCCGTGCGCCGCGCCCGCGAGGCGAAGCCGGATCTGCCGGTGGAGGTGGAGTGCCGCGACCTGGCCGAGGTCCGCGAGGGGGCCGAGGCCGGCGCCGACCGGCTCCTGCTCGACAACATGACTCCCGACGAGCTGCGCGAGGCGGTGGCGGCCGCCCGCGAGTCAGGGAAGGCACCGGAGCTCGAGGCCTCGGGCGGCGTGACCCTCGAGACCGTCGGCGAGATCGCTGCCACCGGCGTCGACTTCGTCTCTGTCGGGGCCCTGACCCACTCGGCGCCGGCGCTCGATCTGAGCATGGCGATCGATCTATAGGGTCCGAGCGTGCCCCCGACGGCCGCGATGAGAAAGAAGCGCGAGGCGATCGTCCTCGAGCACATGGAGTCGGAGAACCGCCACGAGTTCGACGTCACCCTCGACACCTTCGACCACCCTCGCTACGAGCTGGTCGCCACCGGCGACGTCTTCGACGGGCCGGAGGAGGTGAGCGCCTACTTCGAGGAGAGCCGCCGCGCCTTTCCGGACCAGCGCAACGAGCTCCGCGCGCTTCACCACACCGACGAAGGCGTGATGGTCGAGGCGATCATCCGCGGCACGCACAGGGGCCCGCTTCGGAGCCTGCCGCCGACCGGCCGCGAGTACGAGCTCCCGATCCTTGCCTTTTTCGTCTTCGAGGAGGACCGGCTGCTCTGCGAGCGCGTCTACTTCGACCAGCTCACCATGCTCGAGCAGCTCGGCGTGGCGCGAAGCCCAACCAGCCTGACCGGCCGGCTGGAGACGCTGGTCGGGCACCCGCTGACGATCGGCCGCGGGCTGATCCGCCGCGTCACCGGACGCTAAACCGCGCGAACGTCCCGCAGCTTGCGCTCGGCGAAAGGTCCGGGACGTTCGCGGATTCGCGACTGGGCCAGCTTCGTTGAGAGCTCCAGCCGGCAGAACGGGCCCCCGGTCGAATCCTCGAAGTGCACGACGTCGCAGGTCATACCCGGGTATGCCTGCCGTGCGGCATCGAGCGAGTCCCCGACCTCGATGCCCCCAAGGGTTTCTGATCCGGGCAACCAGGCCCGGACTCGTGAAGAAGGTGACTCCCGGGTACTGCGAAACCCGGAAGCCCTCCCTCGCCGCATGGGCCGTCGTGGCCCGAGTCCTGACACTCGCCGGGCAACCCCTCAAGCGAGCTCGCATTCGCCCCAATGCGGACCCCGTGAAAGACGCCGTCACGCTCATCGATCTTTCCGGTGAGCGGCGATGCATCGTCCCCGCATCCGACCATCAAAATCGCCGCCAGGGAGACCAAGGCCACCGCAGTCAGGACGTGTGCCGTCATCAAGCTGAGCTACTTCAGCAGGCGGGACAGCCGCCGGTCCTTGAGCACTCGGCCCTCGGTCTGCTCCTCGGGGCAGTAGTTCATCTGGTGCTCCGAGAAGAAGACCGCCTCGATCGTCGTCCCGCAGCGCGGGCACGGCTCGCCCTCGCGCCGGTGCACCCGCAGCGGCATCGGCATCTTGTCCGGGATCTCCTCCCCGATCACCTCTTCGTAGTGCTCGATCGCGTCGCCGAGCACGTGGAGGGCGTCGTGGATCCGCTTGACCTCCTCGCCGCGCAGCTCGGAGCCCTTCTTGAAGGGGGAGAGCCGCGCCTCCCAGAGGATCTCGTCGACCCAGGAGCGCCCGATGCCGGCGATGTCGCGCTGGTGGCGGAGCAGCGGGTGAAGGTGGCGCGGCTGGTCGAGCCGCTCGGTGAGCTCCTCCACGGAGGGCGCGGGCCACGCGTCGGGGCCGAGCGTCGCGACCAGCTCGTCCTCCGCAACGGCTTCACGCGGCAGGAGCTTCGCCCAGGCAGCCTGCTTGGTCCCGAACTCCCGCAGGCGCAGCTCGCGGCCGTCGGTCAGGCGGATGAGGAGACGTGATCGGCGGTCCTTCAGGGAGGCACGTTTGTCGAAGAGCTGGAGACGCCCCGCCGACATCAGGTGGATGAGCATCGTGAGCGGCTCGCCCCCGTCGACCGATGAGGTGTCGAAATCGACGGCGAGCATCTTCCCGACCCGCCCCACGCCCTCGATGCGCGCGCCCGTCAGCGCATCGAGGCTGGGCTCAAAGGTCTTCAGCGTGGCGACGCCGGGAGCGAGCGCGGATTCGACCTCCGCGCCCTCGAGCGCGCTGCTCAGCCGGCGCGCCGTGATCTCCACCTCGGGCAATTCGGGCATAGGGGAGAGGGTAGGCTGGCGCTAACCTTTGGTCAGTTCATTCGTTCAGTCTCGAGGGTCCAGAGTCATAGGACGCCGGGAGAACGAACATCCAACGTCGAAGGAGCGGCTTCCCGTGCTGGAGCTTCCTACCGTCAACGAACTTCCCGCCAAGCTCGGCGAGGAGGAGATCGCGACCCTGAGCGCGGAGGTCAAGGCGCTCGCCGCCGACCGTGACGCGGTGATCCTCGCCCACAACTACCAGCTCCCCGAGCTTCAGGATGTGGCCGACTTCGTCGGCGACTCCCTCGGCCTCTCCCGGCAGGCCGCCAAGGCCGACGCTGAGGTGATCGAGTTCTGCGGAGTCCACTTCATGGCGGAGACCGCCTCGGTCCTTTGTCCGGACAAGACCGTGCTGATCGCCGATCTCGGCGCCGGCTGCTCGCTGTCGGAGTCGATCAACGCGGATCAGCTGCGTGCTTGGAAGGCGGAGCACCCTGGTGCGATGGTCGTCATGTACGTCAACACCTCCGCGGAGGTGAAGGCGGAGACCGACTACTGCTGCACCTCGGGCAACGCCGTCCAGGTCGTGGAGCACATCCTCAGGGAGCACGGCTCGGATACCGAGATCCTCTTCGGGCCGGACATGTGGCTCGGCGCCTTCGTGGAGCGCGAGACCGGGATCAAGGAGGACCCCGACCGGCGCGCCCGGTTCCACATCTGGGATGGGGAGTGCCACGTCCACGCCGGCATCCGCCCCGCTGACATCAAGACCGTCCGCGACGAGCACCCGAACGCCGAGTTCCTGATCCATCCCGAGTGCGGCTGCGCCACCCAGGCGATGGAGTACGTCGCCTCGGGCGACATCGACCCGGAGGGCGTGCAGATGCTCTCCACGGGCGGGATGCTCAACTACATGGAGCAGCACCCCGAGGGCGAGTACATCGTCGCCACCGAGAACGGGATGCTCTATCCGCTTCAGAAGGAGGCCCCGCGGGCGAAGCTGATCGAGGCCAACCGGATGGCGTTCTGCAAGTACATGAAGATGATCACGCTGCCGAAGGTCCGCGACTCGCTCCGGGACTTCCGCTACGAGGTCAAGGTCCCGACGGACATCGCCGAGCGCGCCAAGCTGCCGATCGAGCGCATGGTCGCGATCGGGTAGCCGCCGCTCAAGAATCCTCCGCACTTTCCGATTCAATACGGCCATGGGGAGGATCAGATCCGCCCTGCTGCCCTGCCTCGCGCTCGCCCTGCTGATCCCGGCGGCGGCCGCTCAGGCGCGCTCGGTCCAGCCCAGGATCGTCGGCGGCTCAGGGACGCCGATCGAGGCATACCCCTGGCAGGCGGCGGTAGTCGTCAGCTCGGCGAAGGCGAGCGGCGACGCCTATGTGCGCCAGTTCTGCGGCGGCTCGCTGATCACTCCCTCGATCGTGCTCACCGCCGCGCACTGCCTCTACGACGACGACCCCGACTGCGAGGCGACGGGCGGCCCGGAGGTCTGCACGCCCGCGGATCCGGGGGGCGATGGGACGAAGCGGATCGATCCCGATGACGTCGACGTGGTGCTGGGGGCGGCGAGGCTCTCGACCGCGGCCCTCGAGGACGAGCACCCCGTGCAGGACGTCTCCTATCAGGCGAGCTTCAACCCCGAGACCTTCCAGAACGACATCGGTTACCTGGTCCTCAGCGCCCCGGTGGAGCTCACCCCGGCGGTCCAGACGATCGATCTGGCCGGCGATGACGAGGCCGCGGTCTGGGCGCCCGACATGCCCGTCGAGGTCAGTGGCTGGGGCAGCACCTTCGAGGGCGGCCCGACCGTCGACGACCTGCGGGCCGCCACGGTCCCGATCGTCGCCGATTCGAGTTGCGGCTCCGCGCTCGTCTACGGCGACGAATTCGATCCGGCGACGATGGTCTGCGCCGGCTGGCTGGGAGCGGGCGGCGTCGATACCTGCAGCGGTGACAGCGGCGGCCCGCTGGAGGCGCCGCTGGAGGGCGGTGGATACCGCCTCGTGGGGATCACGAGCTGGGGCTCCGGCTGTGCCGAGCCCGCTGCCCCCGGCGTCTACACGCGCATCGCTCAGGCGGCCCCGGGCGGTCTGCGAGATGACGTGGTGGCGAAGGTGGCGGAGCTCGAGACGGCGTACACGCTGGCGCCGGAGGAGATCGTCGGCAGCGGCGGCCAACCGCCCGTCAAGGAGCCCCACGAGCCACCGCCGCCTCCCGAAGTGAGCGAGCCGATGCCGCCTGCGACGACGCCCCAGCCGGTCACTCCGGCCCCGCGGGCCCGTGATCCGTTCGCCAAGTGCCGCAAGCTGAAGAGCAAGAAGAAGCGGAAGCGCTGCACCCGCAAGGTGAAGCGCTCCCGAAAGCTTCGGTAGCTCCGGGCCTGCGAACTACGCACTTTTCGGTCTGAGCCTGTTCAATACGGTCGATGCGGAGGAGGTCCCGACTCGCCGTTCTCGGGGCGCTCGCGGCGATCACCGCGCTCGGCGCGGGTGGCGCCGGGGCGCAGGGGCGCGCTGTGGAGCCCAAGATCGTCGGCGGGAGCACGACGACCATCTCGCAGTACCCATGGCAGGCCGCCCTCGTCTGGAGCCCCTCCGTGGAGACGGGCAATGCGCACCAGCGCCAGTTCTGCGGCGGTTCCCTGGTCACCTCCCGGATCGTGATCACCGCGGCGCATTGTGTCGTCGACATGGGCGCGCCCGAGGTCGACGTGGTTCTCGGTCGCACGGACCTCAGGACCAGCGAGGGGGTGGAGATGCGGGCGCAGGCGCTCTCCTTCCGGTCGAACTACAACGACCGCATCTCCCCGACCAACGATGTCGGCTACGTGGTCCTGGCGCAGGCCTCGAGCCAACCCCGTATCCAGATCGCGGGTGAGGGCGAAGCGAGCCTCTGGGCATCCGGAGCCAACGAGCGAATCACCGGATGGGGGTGCACCAGCCCGCCCTTCCTCGGCAGTTGCAGTACGTCTCCCGTACTCAAGCAGGCCACGGTGCCGATCATCCCGGACTCGAACTGCGGCTCGGGGAGCGTGTACGGGAAGGAGTTCGACTCGAGCACGATGGTCTGCGCGGGCTTCCTGAGCGGCGGCACCGACACCTGCAACGGGGACAGCGGCGGGCCGCTTCAGGCGCCGATCGCCGGCGGCTATCGCCTGGTGGGCATCACGAGCTGGGGGAACGGCTGCGCCCAGCCGAACGCCCCCGGCGTCTACACCCGCGTGGCCGGGGCGGAGATCCGCCCGCTGGTGGCCTCGGACGTCTGCGCCCTGGAGAGCGCCAACGGCTTCGCCCACGAGAGCGTGATCGCCGGCGTCGCCTCCGGTGCGTCCTGCGGCTCCATGACGCGCCGGGCTGCCAGCAAGACGAAGAAGGGGAATCCCTTTGCGAAGTGCAAGCGCATCCACAGCAAGAAGAAGCGCAAGCACTGCGTGAAGCAGGTGAAGAAGAAGCTCAGGAAGCGGAAGCTGAGCCTGGCGTAGTCAGCGGTTCGGCCTGCTGCTAGGTTGCGGCCGGAGGGATTGTGGAGATCATTCTGCGGGTCGCGCTTGGGATCGTGCTCGCGGGCGCCGCGCTCGCGAAGCTCGCTGCGCCGCGCGCGAGCATCGCCGCGCTCGGCAGCTTCGGCTTCGCGGAGGGCCCTCTGCGCCCGATCGCCTGGGCGACCCTGATCGCGGTGGAGCTGGCGCTGGCCGTCGCCGTCGCGCTCGGCTCGGACGCCGCCGCGTACGCCGCCGCCGGCCTGCTGGCGATGTTCGCCGCGCTCATGGTCGGGGCCCTGCTGCGCGGGCGGGCGGGTGCCCCGTGCGCCTGCTTCGGCGCTCGCTCGAAGGTCTCCTGGCTGGGAGTGCTCAGGAACCTCGTCCTGGCGGCGGCCTTCGCCCTGCTGCCGTCCGTCGAGTCGATCTCGATCGCCACCCAGGGATGGCTGGCGATCGGCATCGGGCTCGCGCTCGCGGCCTGCGGGGCGCTGTCGGTGGCGGTGCTGGCGCTCGCGCGGGAGGTCGGCATGCTGCGCCTCCAGCTCGGCACGCAGGGCGCGCTCGAGATCGCGGGGGAGGGGCCCGAGATCGGCTCCGTGGCGCCGGCGCTCTCGACGCGGATCAGCCGAAACGGGGCCGACTACCGGCTCGCCGTCTTCACCTCTGAGGGCTGCGGGATCTGCCAGACGCTCTCGCCCGCCATCGAGAACGTGGCAAAGGACCCCCGCGTGGCGGTCGGCGTGTTCGACGAGGTGGTGGAGGCGGAGCTCTGGAGGGGCCTCGAGATCCCGGGCAGTCCCTTCGCTCTGGCCCTCGATCGGCAGGGCACCGTGCTCGCAAAGGGGACCTTCAACAACCTGGCCCAGCTCGAGAGCGTCCTGGCGACGGCCGCCAGGCGGGAGAGCGCGAGCCGTGCCTGAGCATCTGGACCGGATGAGCGACTCGCTCGCCCGCGATACCTCGCGTCGCGGCTTTCTCGCGCGAGTCGGGGGCGCCCTCGTGGCGCTGACGGCCGCGCGCACCGTCGGGAGCCTGATCGAGCCGGGGGAGTCCGAGGCCTTCCACTTCTGCGGCCACACCTACACAACGGGGTCCTGCCCGCATCCGACCGGCCTGCCGCGAATCGACTCGCGCGGGTTCCCGCTCCGAGCCGGCGACGGGCATCCGGTCGACGACATCGGCCGGCCGGTGAACGACGCGGGACAGCCGGTCGACGGCGACGGCCAGCTCTTGCGTGGCCCGGACGGCCGCCCGATCCCGCCGGCGCCGCGAACTCAGCTCTGCAAGCGGACCGGGGAGATCTACGGATTCCACAGCCAGAACGACGGCTCCTGGTACCGGTGCTGCGGCGGCAAGGTCCGCCAGCTCCGCGACTGCTGCGCTCATCACAACACCCGCATCAACGGTGACGCGGCACTCGCCGGGTACTGCTTCGGCGGGCGCAAGGTCTACTGCGTCCAGTACTACGACACGAAGGTCCCGTGCTGATGTCGGTGCTCGAGATCGCACTCGCTATCGCCGCGCTCCTGATCGGCGCCACCGGGACCTTCTCTCCCTGCGGGCTCTCCGTGATCGACACGATCGGGCCCACCGGCCACACCGGTGGCAGGCGCACGACCATCGCCGCCTGCGCCACCTTCCTCCCCGGCGCGGTCGCCGGAGGGCTGCTCACCTTCGGCTCCCTCGCCGCGCTCGGCGAGTGGCTCCACGGCACGGGCGGGCGGGCCTCATATCTGGTCGCCGCCGGGATCGCGCTGCTGGCCGCCCTGCTCGAGGCGCGCGGGGTGAGGATCGTGCCGCAGATCCGCCGGCAGCTTCCGGAGCACTGGCGCCGGGTGATGCCGATGCCGCTGGCCGCCGCGCTCTACGGCGTCCTCCTCGGGATCGGCTTCACCACCTTCGTCCTGTCCTTCGGTGTCTGGGCGCTGGCGGGAGTGAGCCTCGCGGTCGGGGACCCGGGGCTCGGCCTGCTGCTCGGCGCCTGCTTCGGGGTCGGACGCGCAATCCCGATCCTCGTGCTGGCGCCGCTCGCGGGTAGGCCGGCGGGCTATCGCGCGACCGAGCTGATGTGCGAGCGTCCGAGCGTCTACCTCGGGCTGCGCCGCTCGGACGCGGCCGCCCTGGCGGTGCTCGCCCTGACGCTGATCGTGGTTCCGGGAAACGCTGGCGCAGCCGGGACCAGAATCACGCACGCGACCGATCCCTCCGCCACCGCAGACGCGCTCCTCTTCCAGAGGCTCGGCGGCCCGGCCGTGATCAGCCGCGGGGGCCCGGAGGTTCAGCTTCCCGGCAGCCATCCCGCGATCGGCCGTCGCTACGTCGCCACGATCAAGGACGGCTCGATCCTGATCTTCGACCGGGCCACGCTGGGCCAGCTCGCCACGATTCCCGCGGCGGGCGCTGACGCGGTGGCGGTCACCGACAACTGGCTCGCCTATCGGGCCTCGGCGGGGGGCGGCGACGGCATCTACATCCGCTACATCGCCAACCCGGCCGCGCCCGCCCCGCCGCTCCAGGTCGCCGGGCAGGGCGGCGCCGGCCAACTCAGCCGCCCGGCCGTCGACGGAAACGTCCTGCTGTTCGGCATCGCGACCCCCCGAAGCAGCCGCATCGTCCAGAGGGTGATGGGGACCCGCAGGCACCGCGCGCTGGTGAGATCGCACAGGCTGCTCGTGTTCGACCCCTCGGTCAACGGCCGCTCCTTCGCCTACGTTCGCGCCGACGCCCGGCGCAGCCGCCTGATGGTCCGGCGCCGGCACGCGCACGGAGCCGGGCGGGTGCTGCTCTCGCTCGGCCGGTCCAAGGGGGTGCTCTGGTCGAACGCGCTCACCGGCTCGGTCGCCTACGCCACCATCGTTCAGCCGAGCTCAGGCAACCCCGACGCGACGATCGTCGGAGTCAGCCGTCGTCACCCCAAGCGCTTCCGCCAGCGCGGTCCGCGGGGCGGCGGCAACCACCGCTTCTGACCTAATCGATTTTGGTGAGTCTGGTTCCGTAGTTTTCCCCGTTGCCCATCGGAGAGCCAGCCAAATAGGGTCGGATCGTTTCGTCCATTCGCCCAGCCAGGGGTGGGCGCACAACCGATGGGGAGGACCGCGTGAACAGACGGATCGCGCTCGGCACCGGGCTGACGGTCGGCGCCGCCTTCGGCCTGACCGCCAACGCCTCCGCGGCTCAGTTTCAGGTCGACACCAACTCAGACAGCGTTCTGACGGCATGCACCGGGGCGGCCGCGGACTGCAGCTTGCGCGGCGCGATCACGGACTCGAACGCGACCTCGACGGTGACCGATGTCATCACCTTCGCCTCAGCGATCTCCGGCCAGACGATAACCCTGCCCAATCCCGGCTATGCGGGAGCTCTGCCGCAGATCACTGACGCCGTGACCATCGACGGCCCTGGCGCCAATCTGCTGACGATCGATGGGAACAACAATTCGGGGATCTTCCGAATCGCGCCCCCGGCTGGTGAGCCGGTCGTGATCGAGGGACTCACCTTGACCCACGGGATGCAGCTCTCGGGCGCCGCGATCGAGGACTTCACCGCGAAGCTCACCGTGCAGGACTCGGTGATCACGGGCAACACGGCGACAACCATCGGCGGCGGGATACACGAGTACGGTGGCTTCGAGAACGGAGCGCAGACGCAGATCATCGGCTCGACGATCAGCGGGAACACCACCTCGAGCTCCTCGGGTGATGGCGGGGGCATCGCCGGCGAGTACGGCCTCGGCACGATCATCAGGTCGACTATCGCGAACAACCACGCGGGCGCCGGCCCGCTCAGTCGGGGCGGCGGGGTTTATGCGGATGGGGTGGAACTGATCGATTCGACCGTCGCCGGGAACTCCGCCGGGGTCGGTGGAGGGCTGGAGACGAGCGACACCGATATCCGCAACTCGATCATCGCCAACAACACGGCCTTCGACGCAGAGTCCGGCCACGACATCTGGGCGACGGGAGCCAGCACGATCACGGCGCGGTTCAGCCTGATTGAGCGCTACTCGGCGACGATCACCGATGCAGTCGCACGATCCAACATCCTCGGCCAGGATCCTCAGCTCGCTGCCCTCGCTGGCAATGGTGGCGCGACGCCCACCATGAGACTTCTTTCGAGCAGCCCGGCGGTCGATTGCGGCTCGAGCAGCGCCACGACCGACCAGCGCGGCTCCGCGCGGCCCGTCGATCTCGCCGGGCGGACGAACTCGAACGTCGCTGGTGCCGACGCGTCGGACATCGGCGCCTTCGAGCTCACCGGCAGCGCCAGCGGCAGCTGCCCGAACTTCATCGGGTCCTCGGGCGCCGGCCCCCAGCCAGCCGGACCGCAACCGGCGCCGCAGCCCGGATCGACCGCGAAGAAGTGCAAGAAGAAGAAGAAGAAGCACAAGAAGCATGCCTCGGCGGCCAAGAAGAAGCACAAGAAGTGCAAGAAGAAAAAGAAGAAGCGGTAGAAATCGCCAGCCGCACCAGTCTCGATCCAGGGAGGTTCAACCAATGAGGAAGTTCCTACTGCCGGCGGTGCTCGCCGTGGCCCTCGTGGTCCCGGCGCAGGCCGTCGCCAAGAAGCCGAAGCACTACACCGGCACGGTCGCCCCGAGCGGGACGATCGGGTTCAAGGTGACCCAGAAGAAGCACTCGAAGAAGAAGCGCGTGTCCGGGCTCAGCTTCTCGGGGATCCCGGTCACCTGCGACGAGGGGCCGACCACTACCCACGGCTTCGTCAGCTTCCCGGTGAAGTTGAACAAGGGGAAGTTCAACATCAACGCGTCGAGCAGCGTCACCGGCGCTTCCCTCGAGGTTCACGGGAACCTGGGGGCCGGAACGATTCACGTCTCCGGGAACGTGCCGATCGACCCAAGCGGCACGGGTACGAACTGCGATTCAGGCGTCCTCAGCTGGACCGCCCATCGCGGCTGATCAGCTCCAACCGGGCGGTGGCGAGAGCGCGGCCAGCGGAGGCTCCGCGTAGCCCACCGCCCGGTAGAGCGTCCCGCTCGGCTTGGCGAGCAACCAGCCTCCGCCGGTCTGCTGCAAGTAGATCACGTCGTCCTCGACCGAGACGTACTTGCGATCCGAGAAGTGGTGGGTGACGGTGGCGCTGACCCGGGCGCGGCCGTCGCCGAGGTCCTCGGGCTTCGCTGTTACGAGTGTCGTCTTTCGCCATGCCGGGGCCCCTCCGCGGGGGCGCGTCCCGATCGAGGCACGCAGGGACCCCACACAGCCGCCCCGTCGCCGAGGCAGCCGGTTGAGGTCGAGCGACCCGGCGACGAGCAGCGCGCAGACCCCGGCCGCGTCGTGGCGATCGAGGGCCGCGATGTAGTCGCTCACCGTCCCCAGCGCCGCCGTGCGGTCCTCGCCCGACAGCTCCCCCTTCGACGCTGGCCCCTCCGCGGGCGCCTCCGGGCTCGCCTCCGTCGCTGCCGGCCCCTCCTCTTCCTCCTCGTGGGTGTCGACCGGACCGACCGCGCCCGGCGGCAGCTTGCCGGTGATCCGCCCGCCCGGCTCGGTGATGGTCGAGTTGGCCGCCGTGGCGGGAACGGTGGTCTGATCGTGCCCGTCCCCGCCGCCGCATCCCGCAATCACGAGCGCGAGCAGCGCGGCCAGGATCACTCCCGTCCTCATGGCCGGGAGGCTAGGGACCGAGCGCCGGGTTCCGTCGGCGGCGATTCATAGGCTCCAACCAAGTGCCCCCCGCTGCTACCCTCGCCGCCCGGTCCTGAGTCAGTTGCGACCCGAGCCTGCCTCCCCCTACGACCAGGCGAAAGTCGAGCCGCCGATGGCGCACCTGAAGCCCGTCCCAGACCTCGAGCCCGAGCCCGCCGGCAAGGCCGGGGGGAAGCCCGGCGTCGCCGAGCTCGAGCGCGACGCGACGGTGCTGCGGATGCACTGCGTGCGGATGATGGCGGTGGCCAAGTCGGGGCACCTCGACAGCTCGCTGTCCTCCGCCGACATCGTCACAGCGCTCTACTACCGGGTCCTGCGTCACGACCCGGCGAACCCGACCTGGCCGGAGCGTGACCGCTTCGTCCTCTCGAAGGGACACGCCGCCCCGATCCAGTACGCGGCGCTCGCCGAGCACGGCTACTTCCCCGCCGACGACCTGATGGGCCTCCGCCAGATCGGCTCCCATCTCCAGGGGCACCCGGACATGACCCGGACGCCGGGAATCGAGGTCTCGACCGGATCGCTGGGCCAGGGCCTCTCGATGAGCGTCGGCATCTGCCTGGCGCTCCGGCTGGACGGGCTCGACGACACCGCCCAGGTGTTCACGTTGATGTCCGACGGCGATTGCCAGGAGGGCGAGAGCTGGGAGGGAGCGATGTCCGCCGCGCACTACGAGCTTCCGAACCTGACCGCGATCGTCGACTACAACCACCTGCAGACCGACGGCACCACGGAGGAGGTCATGGACACCGGCGACGTGCGCGCCAAGTTCGAGGCCTTCGGCTGGGATGCCGTCGAGATTGACGGTCACGACATGAACGCGGTCGTCGAGTCCCTGGAGCGCAGCAGGACGATCGGCCGCCCCGCCGCCATCGTCTGCCAGACGAAGAAGGGGCGGGGCGTCTCCTTCATGGAGGACCGCTTCGGCTTTCACGGCAAGCCGCCGAGCCAGGAGCAGGCCCAGCAGGCGATGGAGGAGCTCGAGGCGACCTACCAGCGGCAGACCAAGGCGCTGGAGGCCAGATGACGAGCGAGCTGATCGACGCCGGAGAGGCGCAGAGCGAGCCGATCGCCACCCGCCAGGCCTACGGCGATGCGCTCGTCGCGCTCGGTGAGTCCTATCCGGAGGTCGTCGCTCTCGACGCTGACCTCGCTGTCTCCACGCAGTCGATGAAGTTCGGCAAGCAGTTCCCCGAGCGCTTCTTCAACGTCGGCGCGGCCGAGGCGAACATGATGTCGATGTCGTGCGGGCTGGCCGCTACCGGCAAGGTCCCCTACGCCTCCACCTTCGCGATCTTCGCCACCTCGCGCTCCTACGACCAGGTCCGCCTGGGCATCGCCCACAACAACCTCAAGGTCCGGATCGGCGCCTCCCATGGCGGCGTCTCCCTCGGGGAGGACGGGGCCTCGCATCAGATGATCGAGGACCTGGCGCTGATGCGCGCGATGCCGCAGATGCAGGTGATCGTCCCCGCCGACTACAACCAGGCCTACACCGCCGTGATCGAGTCCTACGAGCGCTTCGACGGGCCGATGTACATGCGCTTCGGGCGGCCGAAGACGCCGATCGTCTACGACGGGATCCCGGAGACCCTCGGTGGCGGCGTCGACGTCCTCCGCGAGGGCAAGGACATCTCGATCTTCACCTGCGGCCACATGGTCTGGCGTGGCCTCGAGGCCGCCGAGACTCTGGAGCGCGAGGACGGGGTGGAGGCCGAGGTCGTGAACGTCTCGATCATCAAGCCGCTCGACTCGCAGAGTGTGCTGAGCTCGCTCGCGAAGACCGGCGTCGCGGTCACCGCCGAGGAGCACCGGGTCGTGGGTGGCCTGGGCGACGCGATCCGGCAGGTCGCGGCGGAGCAGCACCCGGTGCCGGTCTTCGCCCTCGGTATGCAGGACGAGTTCGGCGTCTCGGGCACCGCCGAGGCCTGCATGGAGCACTTCGGCCTGACCGCCAGCGGCATCGCAGACCTCGCCCGCGAGGCCCTGCTCAAGAAGCCGATCGTGCAGCACCCGCCGATCCACGGCGGCCCCTGGAGCTAGCTAGCCCGCTCGGTCAGTCGAGCTTGAAGATCTCCACCGCAAAGCGGGGCTTGTCCACGCTCGTGGTGCTGGCGAAACCCGTCACCTTGCGACCGGTTGCGCGTTCGACGGCGGCCCGCAGCGGCGCCTGAATCGCCTGCTGGTACCGGGTCCGGACGCCGGTCACCGCATCCCGGTCACCGCTTTCGACGAGAAGCTCCTCGTTGGGAAGCAGCTCGAGCTCGGCCAGGATGACGATCGCCCAGCCGTCGCCCATCAGCGTCTCGGCGCTCCCTGCGCCCCTCCCGTATGACTCCTCGTAGATCCGATGGATCTCTCGCGAGATCTCCTCACGTACCTCCTGCTCCGTGGGCTCTGAAGCGATCGGAACCACCTTCCCTTCGGCTCTGTCTCAGGGCTGGACACGACAGTCCGTTCACCCGTCAACTGATCGCGGGATGGGCGTCCGATCGTGGGCTGCGAACCCTCCGGCCTTCGGTTAAACCGCTGGCCCTCAGGCTCTGATCCCGTGAATGTCCACCGGTGCGATTCCGAAACACGCCCGGGGGAGTAGCCTGAAAGTCCGGCGCAGCACAGCCCGACTCACCGGAGGTTCGTCGTCTCACCCAACGGAGCAGTTCATGGCCCGGCCCGGGGCGAGATGCTGTCGCAGATCTCGACCGGCCTCGTCCAGCTTCACTCCCAGTACTACGGGAAGGGTCCAACCAAGGCCAAGTCGCACATGGTCGACGACACCGTGGTCTGCATCCTGCGCGACGGCTTCACGACCGTCGAGAGAACCCTGCTCGACATCGGCGACCTGGAGTCCGTCTACGGGATGCGCCGCAGCTTCCAGCGGGCGATGGAGACCGAGTTCAGGCGGATCGTCGAGGAGGCCGTCGGTCGCAAGGTGATCGCCTACATGAGCTCCATTCACGTCGACCCGGATCTCGCCGTGGAGCTGTTCGTCCTCGAGCCGCTCGATGAGCCGGACTCGGATGAGCCGCTCGAAGCCGTCGTGGAGGACCCGGCCGCCTAGCCGCTGCGGCTGGCGGCCATCGCCGCCATCGCCGCCTGCCGGTCCGAGAACAGCGGCAGCGCCTCGCCGACACCGGCGATTCCGAACACCCGCTCGACCTGGGAGCCGGCGCCGACCAAGAAGCTGACCGGTGTTCCGTTGGCCGCTCGCCTCGCCTGGATCAGGGCCCCGATCCCGGACGAGTCGATGAAATCGAGCGCGCTCAGGTCGACGAGCACGGCGGGCCGCTGTCGGATCTGCTCCAGAAGCGCGCCCTCCATCCTCGCTACGCCGCTCAGGTCCAGCTCGCCGGAGAAGCTGACGACCGCGGGCCCCTCTGCCGAATCCTCGATGTGGACGCGCAGTGCGGTGGCTTGGCCGCTGCCCCCGGACTGCGGGGGCGGAGCGGCCCCGCTAGACCGCTCCACCCGCTCGCCTCCACGCGCCATCCCCTGGTCGCGCGCAACTCCCATGGGGCAGGGAGACTCCGAAGCTCATTTGGTGCTCAAGACGCCTCATCTGGAAATCCTCCTCGGGTCTACGCTTCCTTGGCTGCCGAGGGGCCCGGCCCTCCCCCAGAAGAGCGTGCCTCCAAGCTTTAGGTTGTGAGTCGCGGCCGGCTGCGGTGTGCCGTCTGAGTCGCTCCTCCGAACTGCATCGGCTAGTCTACTCCCACTGGACGCATGATCGATAAAACGGGGTACGCGCGAGACTGATCTGGAGATCGCATTTCCCCGCTAGTTGCGCAGGAACGAATCGCTATGGGGGCGATGAGGGCCGGCGAAATAAACAGCGCCGCTATGAACCCCCCGACCTCCCAGCTTCGACCGACCTCGCCGCCCCGGCGTGACATGACGGCGGCCCGGCAGCACCCGGGGGACGACCGGGGCGATGACGTATCTCCGGTGCCTTCGGACGCCACCGGAGTGCGGCAAGGCGGTACGCGGGGCCGGGTAGACGCCACCCGGCCCCGCCGCCGCTACATCACGCACTGAGACCAGTCGCTAGCGGGCGCCGACGCCGGTGCCGATCTCGCGGACCCGCAGCGGGCCGCCCGCGCCGGGGTCGAGGGGTGGGGTTGGCAGGCCGCGGCGGCGCCGCAACCCTTCGATCAGCTCGAGCAGAGCCTCCTCGGACGTCCTTTGCGGCATCCACCCGAGCTCGCTCCGGGC
Source organism: Solirubrobacterales bacterium (assembly GCA_036557385.1). Lineage (GTDB taxonomy): Bacteria > Actinomycetota > Thermoleophilia > Solirubrobacterales > 70-9 > DASUPK01. The sequence continues at coordinate 18,543 of DATBHQ010000207.1, forward strand.
GCGATCCGAGCTCATCAGCGGGACCTTCAGAGCCATGTCCAGCCACCCCGGCGAGGTCGGCTGGAGGCGCAGGTTCCAGGTGGCGCTCGTGAGCCCCCGGACCAGGGCGGCCGGAGCCCTGACCCGCCGGGCTCCGAGCAGGCGTGCGAGCCGCTCGGGATCGAGGACCGGGTCGGCGGCGACGTTGAAGGCGCCGCTCGCCTCGCTGAAGACCGCCAACCGGTAGGCCTCACCCACGTCGAGGGAGTGGACTGCCTGGAAGCGAAGCCCGGGGACGTCAGGAACCACGGGAATCAACCTGCGGTCCACGAGGAAGTTCGGAAGGAAGGGCCCGGCGAACAACCTCCGGATCTCCGAGGCGGCCTCGCCCTTGAAGATCAGCCCGGGACGAAGGCGGGTCACGGAGACCGATGGGGTGGAGGACTCGAAGCGATCGAGGATCCGCTCGACGGTCGCCTTGTGCCGGGAGTAGAACGAGGTCTCGATGCCGTCGGTGGGATGGCTCTCGTCCACGAGGCGGTCCTTCGGCCCCGGCGAATAGGCGCCGACGGAGGACGCGTAGACCAGACGCGGAACGGCGGCGTCGGCGACGGCGCCGAAGACGCGCTCGCTTCCGGTGACGTTCACGGACTCGGTTTCCCGCTCGTCGCGGGAGGGCTGGATCAGCCAGGCGAGGTGGATGACGGCGTCGGCTCCCTCGAAGAGCTCCGCCAAGTCCGCGGAGCGCACGTCCGCGGTCGCCCACTCGACCTTCGGGAGCTCGAGCTTCGGACGCCGGCGCGCGATGCCGAGGATCGAGTCGACGCGATCATCCGCGCTGAGCGCCGCGAGGGCGCTGGTGCCGACGTTTCCGCTGGCTCCGGTGACCGCGATCCTCATGGGATCGGGCTACCCGAGGGCCTGCGCGACTAACCGGCGCCCGGGGTGTTGGCTGCGAACGAGAACTTGCGTTCGCGCCTTTTGGCGTTCCCTACCCTGTGCCGCGCAGTGAGGTGGGCGTCGGAGGACGCCGGGCCCATCTCGCCCCTTCACTCCCCAGATGGCAAGGCGACAGACATCCGAAGCCCTCCGGACCCGTGCGCGCGGCACGCGCCGGCCGGACCACGTCACCGAGCAGCGGCCGCGCCCGCCGATCGTCGAGTTGCGCCGGGTCACCAAGATCTACCCCGGCGGCCACGTCGGCCTGGAGCACGTCAGCCTGCGGGTGGATCGCGGCGAGTTCGTCTTCCTGGTCGGACCGACGGGCTGTGGGAAGACGACCCTGATCAAGACTCTCCTCCGCGAGCTTCAGCCAACCGAGGGCGAGGTGCTGATCGCGGGCCGCGACATCGGCTCGCTGTCGGCCAAGAAGGTCCCGCAGCTGCGCCGCCGGATCGGCACGGTTTTCCAGGACTACAAGCTGCTGCCGAACCGGACCGTCTACGACAACGTCGCCTACGCGCTCCAGGTGATCGGGGCGTCGCGCTCCGAGATCCGCAAGAAGGTGCCTGACGCGCTTCGCCTCGTCGGCCTGGCGGACAAAGTCAAGAACTACCCGGACCAGCTCTCGGGCGGAGAGCAGCAGCGCCTCTCCGTCGCGCGCGCCTTCGTCAACCATCCGCCGCTTCTGCTCGCCGACGAGCCGACCGGGAACCTCGACCCCAACACCTCCGTCGGAGTCATGCAGGTGCTCTACCGGATCAACCGCACCGGCACCACGGTCGTCGTCGTGACGCACGACCGCGAGATGGTGGACAAGATGCGTCGCCGCGTGATCGCGCTCGACGCCGGGCGCGTCGTCCGCGACCAGGCCGCCGGCACCTACACCCCCGACGACGAGTCCACGCGGGAGTTCGCGCGGCGGGTGCGCGAGGAGATGGGGATCGACGACGAGCGCCCGGCCTACTGAGGTAGGGGCGAGCGATGGGGCGAATCTTCTTCTTCATTCGCGAGGGCATGCGGGCGCTGCGGCGCAGCCCCGCGCCGAGCTTCGCCGCGATCATCACGGTCGCCGCCACGGTGCTCGTGCTCGGCGTCCTGATCCCGGTGCTCCAGTCGGCGAACCGTAAGACCAACGAGGTCCGCGACCAGGTCGGGCTGCGGGTCTTCCTCAGTGACGTGAACGCCGCGGGACAACCCCTGCCGACCGGCGGCGTCGGGCAGCAAGCCCCGCCCGCACAGGTCCAGGAGCTTCAGTCGAAGCTCCAGGCGATCCCCCATGTGCAGTCGGTGCAGTTCGTCTCCAAGGATCAGGCCAAGACGATCCTCAGCCAGCGCCTCGAGAACGAGAACCGCCAGGACATCGTCGCCGAGCTCCCGGGCGCCCACAATCCGCTGCCCGCATCGTTCAACGTGCAGCCGGACGACCTCTCGAACCTCGGCAGCATTCGGGCCGCGATCACTCCCCCGGGTGCGAACGGCAAGCCGACGGCGATCAGCCCGCTGATCAACGACGTCAACGACTCGCGCGACGACGCCGACAAGATCAGCGGGGCGACCACCGCGATCCGCTGGGTCCTCGCCGTGGTCTCCGGCCTGCTGCTGATCGCTTCGCTCCTGCTCGTCGCCAACACGATCCGCCTCTCGATCTACGCCCGGCGCCGCGAGGTCGAGGTGATGCGGCTCGTCGGCGCCACCAACTGGTTCATCCGCTGGCCGTTCATGGTCGAGGGCCTGGTCTGCGGCCTGGTCGGTGCGGGTGTGGCCATCGGCTTTCTCTTCCTCGGCAAGACCGTGATCGTGGACCCGCTGAAGAACAACTTCAACCTGATCAACTCCGGCGACACGATCGGCTTCGCCAGCCTGGCGATCGTCCTGGTGGCCGTGGCCATGGCGGTCTCGGCGATGGGGAGCGGATTCACGCTGCGTCGCTTCCTGCGGATCTAGAGCTTCAACCTGAGCTTTAGGTGCCCCGCTAGGGTCGCGCTCCCATGAAACGCGCCGCGAACCCGTTCCTGATCGCCGCCACGGTGGTGGTCGCCCTGGTCGCCGGCATCGTCGTCGGCGGGCAGGTCGGCGCGGTCCGCGACGCGGTCGACGACGTCTTCGGCAACTCCAGCCAGGACGCGACCGCCCAGGCGATCGACGTGATCCACGACGACTACTTCCACACCGTGGACGACGCCGACCTCGAGAACGCTTCGATCTCTTCGATCATCGACCACATCAAGCGCCGCTACGGCGACCGCTTCTCGCATTACTTCAATCGGTCCGAGTACGACAGCTTCAAGCAGGGCTCGCGGCTCTCGGGCGTGGGGATCGCGGTGACCGAGGTCCCGCAGGGGCTTCGCGTGGCGACCGTCTACAAGCACACGCCGGCCCGTGAGGCCGGCATCCAGCCCGGTGAGGTGATCACGGGCGTGAACGGGCAGTCGATCGCCGGCAAGGACGCCGACGCGGTCACCAACCAGATCCGGGGGCCGGCCGGAACTGACGTCACGCTCACCATCGCCGACCGGAGCGGGAAGAAGAGCAGGGACGTGACCGTGACGCGCCAGGAGGTCGAGGTGCCGCAGGTGGCAGGGCATCTGGAGGAAATCGATGGGAAGAAGCTCGGTTACGTGCGGCTGGCGGGGTTCTTCCCCGGCGCGCACGCCGAGCTTCGCAAGGAGGTCGAGCGCCTCTACTCGCAGGGCGCGCAGGGGCTCGTCCTGGACCTGCGGGGCAACGGGGGCGGCCTGCTGACCGAGGCGGTGCTCGTCTCGAGCATCTTCGTCCCCAGCGGGACGGTCGTCTCAACCCACGGGCGCACGCAGCGGACCAAGACCTTCGAGACGACCGGCGATGCGGTGGCGCGCCATCCGATGGTGGTCCTGATCAACGGCGACACCGCCTCGGCATCGGAGATCGTCACCGCCGCGCTCGAGCAGTCCGGGATCGCGAAGGTGGTGGGGACCACATCCTTCGGCAAGGGGACCTTCCAGGAGGTGATCCCGCTGAACAACGGCGGCGCGCTCGATCTGACGGTGGGGGAGTATCTGACCCGCAACGGGACCTCGATCAACGGCGTCGGGATCCCGCCACAGGTGAAGGCGAAGGACAATCCCAAGACCAAGCCCGATGAGGGACGTGAGCGGGCCCTGCAGACGCTGGCCCAGCAGCTCTGACCCCGCGTAGCCCCCGGGCAGGTGCAGGCGCCGAGAAGCGCGTGGTCCTCGTCTCCAAGCGCGGCCGCTTCCTGGTCGGCGAGCTGATCTTCGAGCGGGGCGGCCGCATCGAGCTCGGCGGCGGTCGCCGCGCCGCCGCGCCCGGCCGGATGGCCCTGGTGGAGATGGGACAGGGGCGCGGCCGTGCCAGCGTGCTCCGCGAGCTCGGCGATCCCGGCGTGGCCGCCGACGTGATCGAGGCGATGCTCGCGGACCGCGACGTCCGGGTGGGGTTCGGCCGCCGGATCGAGGGGGAGGCAGCGGACGCGGCACCGGCCGCTCGCGACCTCCGGGTGGACCGGCGCGACGTCCGCGATCTGCCCACCTTCACCGTCGATCCGGCGAGCGCCCATGACTTCGACGATGCGGTCTCCGCCTCGCGGACCGCGCGCGGCTTCCGCCTCTGGATCCACATCGCCGACGTTGCCGCCCACGTCCGCCCGGGCGGGGCGCTGGAGAAGGAGGCATATCGGCGGGCGAACTCGACCTACGTCCCCGGAACCGTCGCGCCGATGCTCCCCGAGGTCCTCTCCAGTGGCGCCTGCAGCCTGGTGCCGGACGAGGACCGGCTCGCCGTCACCTCGGAGATCGAGATCACGGAGACCGGCGAGCCGCTCTCGGCGAGCTTCTACCGGAGCCTGATGCGATCGGACGCCCGCCTCAACTACGACCAGCTCGACGAGATCTTCGCTGGCCGAGCGAGGCCGCCGGAGAGGATCGCCGAGCCGCTGGCGCTCGCCCGCGAGGCGGCAGCGGGCCTGGCGGGTCGCAGGCCCCGCTCCTCGCTCGAGGTCGAGAGCTTCGAGCCCGAGTTCCGATTCGAGGACGGTCGGGTCGTCGGCGCCCACTCCGTGGCCCAAACCGAGGCCCATCGCCTGATCGAGCACCTGATGGTCCTCACCAACGAGCGGGTCGCCGAGCTGCTCGAGCGCCGTCGCGTCCCCACCCTCTACCGGGTCCACGAGCAGCCGGACCCGGAGCGCATCCGCTGGCTGATCGAGCAGCTCGCGGCGCTCGACATCCCCACGCCTCCACTCCCCGAGTCCATCTCACCTCAGCAGGCCGGCGAGCTCGCCGGCGTCGCGAGCCGCCTCGTCGCCACCGAGGCCGAGCGCCGTCGCCACGGGCGCGAGGCGTATACATCGCTTGTGCTGCGCTCCCTCAAGCAGGCCCACTACGCGGATCGCAATCTCGGCCATGCGGGCCTGGGCAGCCCCGCCTACTGCCACTTCACCTCGCCGATCCGGCGCTACCCGGATCTGGTGGCCCATCGCGGGCTGCTCTCCGCGATCGGAGCGGGGGAGGAGGCTCCCAGGGCCGAGGGCATG
>DATBHQ010000208.1:0-4448 GCA_036557385.1 Solirubrobacterales bacterium
CTGATCCCCGGAGCGGTCGAGGAGTGCCTGCGCATGTACCCGGCCTTCGCGCACTTCCGCCGCACCGCCACCCGCGACACCGAGATCGCCGGCTGCCCCGTGAAGGAGGGCGAGAAGGTGGTCATGTGGTACGTCTCGACGAACCGGGACGAGGACGTCTACGAGGACCCGGATCGCTTCGACGTACACCGCAACCCCGAGCACCAGGCCTTCGGCGCCGGCGGCCGGCACTTCTGCCTCGGCTCCGCGCTCGCCCGGCTGGAGCTGCGGATCCTCATCGAGGAGACCCTGCGCCGCTTCCCGGACATGGAGCTGGCCGGGGAGCCCCAGCCCGCCGTCTCGGCCTTCCTCAACCAGCTGAAGACGCTGCCCGTCCGCTGGTCGGCGAACCAGACCGACTGACCCGGCGCTTCCCTCCGCAACATAGCCTTGGGCGTGCCTCAAATGGAAGTCACCGGACAGCGAGGGAGACCAGCGGCGGCGAGCCGCGAAGACGTCATCGAGGCCGGCCTCCACCGCTACCTGCGCGGGCAGCGCGTCGACGTGCAGGCGATCGCCGCCGAAATCGGGGTTGGCCGCGCGACCGTCTACCGCTGGTTCGGCTCCCGCGACAACCTGATCGGCGAGGTGGTGATCCGGGCGACGGAGCCCGTGCTGGCCGAGGCCCGCGCGGGCCTCGAGGGCGAGGGCGGGCCCGGCCTGCTCGACACCTTCGACCGCTTCAACCGCGCCCTGGCGGACGCCCCCGCCCTGCGCGCCTTCGTCGACCAGGAGCGCGACGCGGCGCTCCGCCTGGTCGCCTCCGGGGCGGGGATGGTGCAGCCCCGGATCGTGGAGCTGATCACCGCGCTGATCGCCGAGGAGGTCGAGGCGGGGACCTACCAGCCTCCAGTCGAGCCGGCGCTCCTCGGCTACGCGATCGTCAAGCTCGCACAGGCCTTCCTCTTCAACGACGCCGTCGCCGGCATCCGAGGCGATGTCGACCGCCTGCGGGAGGTCGAGGCGGCCCTTCTCGGGGTTGAGGAGTCTTAAGGCGTTTTGCCTAGGCTTCGCGCATGAACGGCACGGTGGCGGCGGAGAGCCCCGGCTGGCGATCGCACTGGGCCGTGCGCGTCGGCGCGCCCGCGCTCTACCTGATCGGGACGGCGATCGCGATCGACCGGATCGGCCTCCCCTACTCCCAGGACTGGATCTTTCTCTGGATCGTGGGACTGATGGTCGTCTTCTCGCTGGCGGCGGGGCAGCACTCGCTGCGGCGCCTGGTCAGGGACTGGCTGCCGATCATCGCCGCGCTGCTCGCCTATGACCTGCTCCGCGGCGTCGCCGACGGGCACGCCTTCCCGATCCACTGGGAGGCGCCGATCCACGCCGACAAGGCCCTCGGGCTGGGCCAGGTCCCCACGATCCGGTTCCAGGACGCGATCTACACCGCGGGCCACCTGCACTTCTGGGACTACCTCGCCTTCAGCTTCTGGTTCTCGCACTTCTTCGCCACGCTGCTGGTGGGGGTGGCGATCTGGCTTTACCGGTACGAGTGGTTCCACCGCTTCGCCGCCTGCATCGTCCTCCTCTCGGCGCTGGGCCTGGTCACGTACGTCTTCTTCCCGGCTGCCCCGCCATGGCTCGCGGGCAGGCACGACTTCCTGCCCCACACCTTCCGAATCACGCACGCGGTCGTCAACAACCTGCCGGTCCCCAAGGCGAGCGCGATGTTCCAGCAGGGGACCGAGTGGGGCAACGACGTCGCCGCCGTCCCCTCGCTCCATGCCGCCTTCACGATGCTGATCTGCCTCTTCCTCTGGCCCCGCGTCGACCGGCGCTGGCGGCCCCTGCTCGTCGCCTATCCGATCGGCATGGGGCTCTCGCTCATCTATCTGGGAGAGCACTACCTGATCGACATCCTGCTCGGCTGGGTCTACGCGGCGGCGACCGTGTACCTCGTCAACTGGGGCTTTGAGCGCTGGGGCAGGGGCGCGGATGAGGCGGCGGCCGAGGCCGCGGCGCAGAACGGGCGCGGCCCGGCCGACCGGCCGAGCGCCCCGGAGCCGGCTGGCGTCTCGCGTTAGCTTCCCGGGGGATGCCGCGCCCCCTGCTCGCCGTCGATGCCCCGTCGATGCTCTTCCGGGCGTTCTACGCGCTGCCGAGGTCGATCAAGGGCCCGGACGGCAACCCGGTCAACGCGCTGCTCGGCACGGCGAACCTGATCCTCCGGGAGGTCGAGGCCCACGACCCGCGCGCCGTCGTGCTCTGCTTCGGGCCGGACGCCGCCACCTATCGCCTCGAGCTCTTCCCCGCCTACCACGCCGACCGCGAGGCCGCCTTCCCCGACGAGCTGCGCCCCCAGTGGGATGACTCCGCGGACTTCTTCGGGGCCTTCGGCTGGAAGATCGCCACCACGGGCTCCTTCGAGGCCGACGACCTGCTCGGCTCGCTCGCGGCGAAGGAGACGGAGGCGGGGGGCCGCAGCCTGCTGATGACCGGCGACCGCGACATGTTCCAGTGCGCCGACGGCAGCACCAAGGTGCTCTACGTCAGCACCGGGAAGCAGGGCGGGCAGCCGATGGGCCCGAAGGAGGTGAAGGAGCGTTACGGCATCCCGCCGAAGCTCGTCCCCGACCTGATCGCGTTGCGCGGGGACCCCTCCGACGGCATCCCGGGAGCGAAGGGGGTGGGCGAGAAGACCGCCGTGGAGCTGCTCCGCAAGCACGGCTCCCTGGAGAAGGTCCTCGACGCGGCGATCCGCGAGCCGCGCCCCGCCCTGCGCACCTCGCTCGTCGGCGATCGCGACCAGCTGCTCGCGTTCAAGGACGTGGCGACGCTGCGCCACCCGAAGGTGAGCCGGCCTCGCGACAAGCGAACCGATTACCGGGGCGCCGCCAGGGCCGCCCGCGAGCGGGGGATGAACCGGCTCGCCGAGCGGCTCCTGGAGAAGGCGGGCGCCTAGCGGGCCGATGTGGGCTATACACGCACGCGCCTAACCCCCATCAACCCTCTAGAACTCGAAGCGCCCCGCCGGGGCGGGGCGCTAACGGTGCTACAGGGAGGAGAGGTACTTATATGTGTGTTGGTCGGTTTGGGTGGGCCGCTGGTAATTACCTAGAACGCGACCGGTACTGCACCGACCTGGGATCACTCTAGGTCCGCCTCCGGGAATGGCCAAGGCGATCGCGCCGATTCGTGGGGCCGATCGGTTATGGGAGCCATAACCGCTGGTTATGAGCGTCGGCTGTTTTGCCTGCGTCGACGGATGAAATCGACGAAGTCCCGGTCGCGGCGCGCCAGCGAGGCGAGCGAGCGGCAGACGACCACGAACCTGCGCGGGAAGCTCAATCCGGCAACCGGGCGGCGATAGAGCCGGTCCCGCGCCTCGTCGAGCGACAGCACGGAGAGCAGCACCGGGGCCGATCGCTGCAGCGCCTCCCGCTTCGCCACCGTCGTGCTGGCCGCCTCGATCAGCGGCTCCGCCATCGACAGGCCGCGCTCGGCCAGCTCGGCCTCGACGCGCCGGCGGACGTGGGCGTCCTCGTCGCGCATCACCATCGGCGTGGCCAGGAAGAGCCGCTGGGGGATCTCCTTGCGCCGGTACCAAGCGTGGTCCTGGGGCACCGCCACCACCACCTCATCCCGCAGCAGCTCCAGCTCCTCCAGCTCGTCCGCCCCATCGGCACCGCGCTCCGGCCCGGCCGCGGCGATGCCGATCGTGGCCCGTCCCTCCGCCACCATCGAGCGGACGGCGCCCGAGTTGGCGATCGTGAGCTGGACAGGGGGCCGGCGGCCGTCGGCCTGGTAGGCGACCAGCTCGGGGGGAAGGAAGAACTCGGCGATCGTATGGCTCACCGCGAGCTCGATCGGCGCCTGCTCGCGGGGAGCGGACTCGAGCAGCTGCTCGACGACGTCGGCCTGTTCGAGCAGCCGGCGCGCCTCGGGATACAGCCGGCGCCCGGCGGCGGTCGGCACCACGCCGCGCGGCGAGCGCTCGAGCAGGCGGGTGCCCGCCGCGGCCTCGAGCGAGCGCAGCCGCTTAGAGAGCGCCGGCTGGCTGATCTTGAGCGAGATGGCGGCCTTCCCGAGCGTCCCGAGATCAACCGCGGCGCAGAAGGCGCGCAGCTCTGCGATCTCCGGACCCCGGATCGACTTGCGGGTCGACCGCCTGGACGCGCCCTTTGACTCAGTTGCCACGTTCAGATCGTGTCACCCCCGGGTAGCCACCTCTCGGCTCGTTACTTCAAGGAGGAGCAATGGCGACACCTGAACGTCGTAGCAGCGGTGGCATCGGGGGTATTTCGCTGGGAGGCATCATCGTCATCATCGGGATCATTCTGCTGTTCGTCGTCAGCTGGTGGGTCGGCGTGATCGTGATCCTGATCGGGCTGATCGCGTTCGGAGGCTTCGCGCGCGGCCGCTGGTACTGACGCAGGACGCCGGATTGCTCGACCCCTGATCTCAGA
>DATBHQ010000209.1:0-2138 GCA_036557385.1 Solirubrobacterales bacterium
GAACCGCGGGATCGGACTACCCTTGCTGGTGCGAGTCAGGCAGTCGCGGAGATCGCCGAAAGGAGTCTTCGAGGAAAGTCCGGACACCAAAGGGCATGGCGGTGGGTAACGCCCACCCGGGGAAACCCGCGGGAAAGTGCCGCAGAGAACAGACCGCCGATGGCGCGCCCACACGTGAGGCGCGCACAGGCAAGGGTGAAACGGTGCGGTAAGAGCGCACCGGCGCCGCGGTGACGCGGACGCGCATGGCAAACCCCGCCAGGTGCAAGGCCAAGCAGGACCTCCGACCCGGCCCGGCGAGGTCCAGGTGGGCCGCAGAGATGGATGGCTGCCCCCGACAGAATCCGGCTTATCGACTCGCTAAGGAAGAGGCCCCGCAAGGGGCCTCTTCTATTTCGCCGACCGTGAGGTTCCGGGTACTCATACGGTCCCCTAATCAGCACGGTCGACCGGGCGGCGGAAGATCCCGGTCTCGCAGGCCTCGGGCCATTCGTCCTTGACGCCGACGAACTTCCGAAAGCGCCAGCCGTGGAGCAGCTCGAACGCCTCCGCGTACCCGGGCCGATCGGAGTCGTCTAGCAGCAGCAACCCGCCGGGCCTCACCTTCTTCATCGCCGGTTTCAACACATCGATCCTCGTCACCGCCGGGGCTTCCAGAAAGTCCATGACGATCAGGTCGAAGGAGGCATCGGGCAGGGTTTCCACTTCGGCAGCGAACCCCTCCACCGCCAGCTGTCGTAGCTCCACGTTGCCGAGCCCGCGCTCCCGCAGCCGCCCCCGCGTCTGCCCGGCCCAGAACTCGTTGTCCTCGAAGCTGAGCACCCGCCCGGCTCGCCGCGCGAACCAGACGGTCGAGCGTCCCGAGCCGAGCTCGAGGACCGACCAATCGCTGCGGATCCGCCGTCGCAGCCAGCCGATCGCCGCGGGAACGATCCAGGGACGCTCCGGCGTCCGCCCGCTCCTGGCGCGCCACCACGCCGCCGGATAGCGCAGCCAGCCGGAGAGCCCCATCGGCTCGCGAACGGTATGAAAGCGCCCGGCCCGCGCCCCCGGGTCGTGGGGCCCCCTTAGGGGGACTTCGGAGGCCACTTGCCCGACTCGACCTTCCTTTTGAACGCGCGCTGGCGGCGGAGCGCGTCGCGCATCAGCAGCGGGGTCAGGCGGAGCGAGAGCTTCGGGTGGCGATCGAAGAAGCGGGCGAACTGGCCGCGCCAGCGCGGGATCGCCAGGACCGGCTTCGGCTTGTCGAGCAGGCCCTCGACGTGCTCGGCGACCTTCTCCGGCATCAGCATCACGCCGGAGAAGGAGAGCGCATCGTTGGGATCGTCGAGCTTGTCCATGATCATCGGCGTCCAGACGCCGTCGGGACAGACGCACGAGATCCGGATGCCGCCGAGCCCGTCGCGGCGCAGGTCGGCTGCCATCCCGAGGCTGAAGGCGATCGCCGCGTGCTTGCTCGCCGAGTAGGCGACGATGCCGGTTGCCGCCGCCAGGCCTGCGAGCGAGACCAGGTTGATTATCTGGCCGCTCCCGCGTCCCCGCATCCGCTCGATGGCGGCGAGCGTCCCGTTCACCGTGCCGAGATAGTTCACGTCGAGGTGCCGCCTGAAGACGTCGAGGTCCTGCTGGTGGGCGAGGCCCGTGACCAGGATCCCGGCGTTGTTGACCCAGACATCGAGGGTTCCGGCTCGCTCCACCACCTGGCCGGCGGCGGCGCGGACCGCCTCCGAGTCGGTTACGTCGAGGGGGAGGGACCAGGCCCCGTTGCCGATCTCCTCGGCCGCGGCGGCGGTGCTCCCCTCGTCGACGTCGGTCACCGCAACCTCGTAGCCGCGCCCGGCGAGGCGCCGCGCGATCTCGAGGCCCATGCCCCGACCGGCTCCGGTGACCAGCGCTCCCGGCACGGCCCGAGCATATGCACTGCTGGTCGATTTCTTCCCGCGCCAAAGGTTCGCCCCAGAACAACCGAAGCAATGGGTGGCGGATAGTCGGTAGGTCCTTTGCTAACCTGCCGCGCGTTCTTCCGCTGAATCTCCGCCAACGCACATAGGACGGAGATCGGGGGACCCAGTAGTTGGGGCGAATCGCGGTCAGTACGCCGCGTAGCGCGATCTTTCAGCGCGAGCCCGTCAGCTAAC
>DATBHQ010000210.1:0-7305 GCA_036557385.1 Solirubrobacterales bacterium
CCGCGCAGGCTCTCCTGATGGGTGAAGGCGCGAACCAGGTGCTTCCAGAGCGTCGAGGCGCCGCCGTCCCGCCAGCTCAGCTTCTCGTCGAAGAAGGAGAGGTCGCGGCTGGCGAGGCCGTACTCGGCGGCCGTCCAGAGCAGCCACAGGTCGAGGTCGTTCGAGGTCCCCTGCGGCAGGGGCCGGCACATCTCGCCCATCGAGTAGGGGATCTCGCCGCTCGCGCGCTCCTGCTCCTGGGCGGAATAGCGCATCACCTCCCTGGCCAGCCGCGGGGCGGAGTAGATCAGCGGCAGGGCGTGCTGGAGCGGGTCGCGGTAGGCCGCCTGCCAGCCGAAGTCGTACTGGTAGTAGCCGCCCTGGGAGACGATGTGGTGGCCGCACGACTCCTGGTAGGTGGTCCCGGAACGAAGCGTGTAGCCGTCCCAGGCGAGCTCGCGCGAGAGCCAGGAGTTGCGCCCGGAGAAGCTCGCGCGTGGGACCCAGCGCGCCCAGGCGTGCTGGCTGCGGCCGAATGGGGAGCGGGAGTTGCGCCAGCGCTCGACGAGGCGCGGGATCTGCCGGGGATGCGCAGTGCCGTAGGCGTAGCGGAGGGTCACGGACTGCCCCGGGCGGAGCTTCACCGGGGAGCGCATCGCAAAGATTGTCGAGCCGGCCTGGCCCTCGGCGACCGGCGGCGCCAGGGACTTGCCGAGACCGCCCGCCGCGACCTCGCTCGGGTTGGCCCGGCCGCCGGCGCCGAAGAAGGCCGCACCGTTCGTCTCCCAGCCGCGCACCCGGCCGCGGAGGGCCGCAGTGAAGACGGAGTGCGGGCTCGGGTCCACGCCGTCCGGCGCCTCGGCGACGGAGAGCGTGCGGCCTCGCTTCGAGAAGCGCGGCGACCCGAGTCCCAGGTGGGTGGTCCGGTACTGGTCGTAGGGATTCACATCCCAGTACTCGACCCAGCTCGCACGCAGCCGCCGGTGCGAGGTGTTCTTGATCGTGACGTCGTGCAGGAGCAGCGGGGCGTCGCCGAAGGGCGCGTAGACGTTTTCGTCGATCGCTACGGGCTTCGAGGCCGTCCGCCGGTGGAAGTAGCCGGAGCCGAAGTCGCGCTCCGTGCGAGCCCCCGCCGGACGGTCCGCGTAGAGCGTGCTGATCGTCCGATCCCCCAGCCGCAGGTAGCCGTAGCCGCCGGAGTAGTGGCCGGCGTCGGGCTCATAGCGGTTGATCCACTGGTAGGCCCGCGCCTGGCTCCAGAGCTGGACGTAGCCCTCGTTGTGGGCGTCGGCGACCAGGTAGTCGTTGCCGAGCTGGTGCCAGGCGTCGGTGCTCCCGGCGAGCTCGCTCTGGTGCGCCTGCGGCGCGGTTGCTGGATCGATCGAGTAGGCGTAGAACGGCAGCCCGAAGCGGTCGACCCGCCAGCCGCCGAAGGAGCCGCTGCCGTAGCGCGCCGAGAGATCGGGCAGCGCACGCTCGGCGGAGAGCGGCGGCGGGCCAGCGGCGAGCGCGGACGGGGCCATCGCGGCGGAGCCGGCGGCCATCGCAGCAAGCGCGAGAGCGATCAGCAGCGCCTTCAGCTTCGCCCCCGCGCTTCCACTCGCCGGCATGACCCTGGACGCTAGCCTTTGCGCCCGCCGGCGAGGTAGCTCAGTTGGTAGAGCACACGACTGAAAATCGTGGTGTCGCCAGTTCGATTCTGGCCCTCGCCATGACTGTGTACCGGTGGCGTATCCCGACCGCGAGAGGGGTAGTCAGGGGCGATGGCGGTATTCATCTGCACCCGCGATGGCCGGCTGGTGCGGCTGGAGCCTGACCGGGGCGAATGGAGGGCGGAGGTCCTCCTTGATCAGGCGGAGCTCCAGTGCGTCGCCGCCCGCGATGAGACGGTGCTGGTCGGGACCCGTGGCGCGGGCGTCCGGGTGAGCCGGGACTCCGGGGCGAGTTGGGAGCGGGTCGAGCTGCCGGAGCCCGACATCTTCTCGGTGGCGATCGGCCCGGCCGACGGCGCCCTCTACGCCGGCAGCGAGCCGAGCCGGCTCTTCGTCTCCCGCGACGGCGATCAGTGGACCGAGCTGGAGGCGCTCCAGGAGATCCCCTCACGGGACAGCTGGAGCTTTCCGCCACGCCCCTGGACCCATCACGTGCGCTGGGTCGCACCGGACCCGGAGCGGGCGGAACGGGTGCTGGTCGGGATCGAGCTGGGCGGCCTGATGTACACCGACGACGGCGGGGGGAGCTTCTCGGACCACCGGCCAGGTGCGAAGCGCGACACCCACAACGTCGCCTGGCACCCGACCGCGGCAGGCCGCGCCTATGAGGCGGCGGGAGACGGTGCGGCCTGGAGCCGCGACGGAGGTCGGACCTGGGAGCCCGCCGACGACGGTCGGGACCTGCGCTATTGCTGGGGCCTCGCCGTCGATCCCACCGATCCCGAGCGCTGGTACGTCTCCGCGGCCGCCGGGCCGGGGGCAGCGCACCGCGGCCGGGATGCGACCGGGCGGCTCTACCGCTGGGAGGACGGATGGCGCGCCCTGCCCCTCCCCTCCGACTCGATGCCCTACGCGCTCTCGGCAAGCGATGGCGAGCTGATCGCCGGGATGGCGGATGGGCGCCTTCTGCGCAGCACCGACGCCGGCGAGAGCTGGGAGGACACCGGCGCGGAGCTCGGCTCGGTCCTGGCGATGGCACGCGGCTGAGCTATCTCGCAGCCGATTGGCTGGCTAACCAGTCTGTTACGTTCCCGTCTGCGCCCGCAAGGGATCGGGCGCTCAGCGAGGAGAGAGGAGAAGGCGGGATGCGTCGAGTCGTCTATGCGGTGGGGGCGGTGCTGCTGATCCTGTTCGCATCCGCGAGCGCGAGCGCGAAGGCTCCGAAGGACCCGACGATCATCGCGCGCAACATCCTGCCGTCCGGGCAGTACGGGACTCCCAACCCGAACGCCGGCGGCCAGGCGGAGCTCTACAACGCCCTCACTCCCCTCTTCGACCAGGTCACCCCGAACGACCTGTTCACCGACTTCAAGTCCGAGAAGCTCGGAATCGACACCGACGGGCCCGTCACCCAGGAGCCCGTTCCGTTTCCCGGGGTCACCCTCCTGCGCGATCGCTTCAACATCCCGCACGTCTACGCCAGCACCCGGGCCGCCGGGATCCAGACCGCCGGCTGGATTCTCGCCGAGGATCGCAGCCTGCTCCTGGAGCAGGCCCGCTACAACGCGCGCGTCGCCGTGATCGACGCGCCCGGACTGAGCGCGATCGGCCTGACGGCGGGCCTGCAGAGCTTCAAGCCGAGCGCCCAGACGGAGGCCTTCACCTCGACCGAGACCAAGGCGCTGAAGCGCCAGGGCAAGGAGGGCAAGGCCGTCCTGCGAGACATCGACACCTACGTCTCGGGGATCAACGCCTACCTGGCCGCCAGCAAGTCCCCGAACGCGCCCTGGACCCGCAACGACGTCTACGCCGTCAACGCGCTCAAGGGGCAGTTCCTCGGGCAGGGAGGCGGCGACGAGGCCGACCGTTCCTCGTTCCTCAACGGCCTCCAGCAGCAGCTCGGCAAGGGCCGGGGCTTCCAGGCATTCAACGACCTGCGCCAGTTCAAGAACCCGAAGAGCGTCACCTCGATCAACGGCACCTTCCCCTACGGGCACATCCCGAGAAAGCATCCGGGAAGCGTCGTCATCGACCACAACAGCTTCACCCCCACGCCGGCGGTCCCCGCGAGCGTCGCCCGCAGGTTCGCGCCTCAGCGGGTCCAGGCGAGCAACGAGCTGATGGTCAGCGGTCGCCGCTCGACCACCGGCCATCCGATCCTGGTCGGCGGCCCGCAGATCAGCTACTTCTTCCCGGGCCTCGTCCTCGAGATCGACATGCACGCGCCACACCTCAACTGGCGCGGCGCGACCTCGGCGCCTTTCCCCGGCTACCTGCTGATCGGGCGGACCCCTCGCTTCGCGACCACGCTCACCTCGGCCAGCAGCGACATCATCGATCAGTACGCAGAGACCCTCTGCGGCGGCAGCAACGAGCGGTACCTCTACAAGGGCAAGTGCCGCACGATGGGCCGCTTCGACGCGGGGACCCTGGGTGGGAAGCCGGTGAGCTTCCTGACCACCGTGCACGGCCCGGTCGTCGGGTACGCGAGGGTCCGGGGCCGCACCGTTGCGATCTCATCGAAGCGCTCGAGCCGCGGCAAGGACGTCCTCGACCAGCTCTTCTTCCGGCGCCTCTCCAACGGCTCGATCAAGAACCCGAAGGACTTCTACAGGGCGGCCTCGCTCACGCCGCAGACCTTCAATTCCTTCTACATCGACTCCAAGCACATCGCCGAGTACACGAGCGGACGCGACCCGATCCGCAATCCGAACGTCGACCCGGGTCTGCCGACCAAGGGAACCGGCAAGTACGAGTGGCGGGGCTTCCTCAAGCCGATGGCCCACATGCACGGCAAGAACCCGAAGCAGGGCTACATGACGAACTGGAACAACGGGGTGGCCCGGGGGTTCGGAGCGGCCGACGACGAGTGGATGCGCAACGGCTCGGTGGAGCGGGTGAACCTTCTCAACTTCAACCTCAAGCGCCTCCAGAAGAAGGGCCGCTGGTCACCCGCCGCGATCACGTCGGCGATGAACGCCGCCGCGACCCAGGACGTGCGCGCCATCGCGATGGTGCCCCTCCTGGACCGGCTGCTCCGGGGCACCACCGCGCCCTCGCCGCAGGCAGCTCAGATGCTGTCGCTGATGAACCAGTGGCGGGCGCAGGGCGGCAACCGGCTCGACCTGAACGGTGACGGGAAGATCGATCTTCCCGGCGCCGCGATCATGGACGCGGCCTACACCAACATCGTCAACAACGCGATGGCTGCGCGGCTCGGACAGGCGCTGCTCCCGGAGCTCAACGGTCTCGCCGGCCGCTGGGACGCACCGCCGGGCGGCCAGTACGACGGCTGGTACCAGTACTTCGACCGCGACATCCGCGCCCTGCTCGCCAAGAAGCGGAGCAAGGTGCCGGACCGATTCAACCTGACGTACTGCGGCAAGGGCCGCCTCGGCCTCTGCCGCTCGGAGGTGTGGAACGCGATCCAGGCCGCGGGGAACCAGCTCACCGCCGAGCAGGGCACCTCCGACCCGGCAGCCTGGCGCGCGAGCGCCACCGATGAGCAGATCGAGTTCAGCCCGCTGCCGCTGATCACGATGCGGTACACCAACCGGCCGAGCGGGATCCAGCAGGTGATCTCCTTCAAGAAGTAGAGGCGTGCCTATTCCGCCCGGTCGCTGAGCAGGGCGCGGAGGCTCTCGTGGTCCTCCGCGCAGGCCGAGCAACCCTGGAGGTGCGCGCGCATGCCGGGGATCGCGGCGTCCGCCTCGTCTCCGGCCAGCTCGAGCTCGACGTAGCGGTCGAGCTGGTCGAAGCACTCGTCGCAGCTCAGCTCCGGACCGGCCGGACCGAGCAGCCGGCCGACCAGGCGATCACGTTGTGTTGGTTCGTTCATTTCTCCTCCCCCCGTTCGTCGATGATCAGGCCGCGGGCGGCGAGGGCCTCACGGAGCTTCCGCCTCGCGTCATGCAGCGTCTTGTAGAGCGCGCCGCGGGTGCTGCCGAGCCTGTCGGCGAGCACGTCGATCGGCACCTCGTTCAGGGCCAGGGCGACCAGCACCTCGCGCTGGTGCGGGGTCAGGCTCGTCTCGATCTCCTGCCGGATGGCCGCGAGCAGGTCGTTCATCTCGACCTCGCCCTGCGGGGCGAGACCGGGATCCGCCATGAGCGACCAATCCTCAGCCGCGAGCGGCAGCTCGCGTCCCTGCCAGGCCAGCTTGCGGATCTTCGCGGCCGCCTCGTAGAGCGCGAACTTGTAGGCCCAGGTCGTGAACCGGCTGTCGCCGCGAAAGTCATCCAGCTTGCTGAGGATCGCGACGATCGCGTCCCCGGCACTCTGCTCGGCCAGGTCCTCCTGGTCGCCTCCGCGGATCTGCGACATCGTGGCGCAGCGCCGGCGAACCTCGAAGCGCGCCGCCCTCAGCAGCAGCTCCTGAAGCTCTGCGATCGCGACGTCACGGTCGCGACCCGGATCGCGCAGGCGCTCGATCCATCTGCGGGACTCGTAGTCCATCCGGTCGGCGACCGGGACCGGCTCAGCCATTGCGGTTGGCACACCCATTTAGCGTCACTCGAGTGTCGATTCTTACGCCTTGGGGAGGGTTCCGGGAGACTCCCTCCGGATGAGCGATGAGCAGGCCCACGCCGGGCGATGAGCCTGGGCGAAGTCGCACTGCTGCTCCTCGCCGGCGGGGGAGCGGGAGCGGTCAATGCGGTCGCGGGAGGCGGGTCGCTCCTCTCCTTCCCCGCACTCCTCGCCGTCGGCTATGCGCCGGTGACGGCGAACGTCACCAACTCGATCTCGGTGCTGCCCGGATACGCCGGCGGCTCGCTCGCCTATCGCGACGAGCTCCGCGGCCAGCGTGAGCGCGTCCTCCGCCTGGGTGCCACCGCGGCGGCCGGCGGCGCCGTCGGCGCGATCGTGCTCCTCACCACACCCGGCTCCGCTTTCGACGCGATCGTGCCCTTCCTGGTCGCGGGCTCCTCGCTTCTCCTGCTCATCCAGCCGCGCCTCGAGCGTCGGCTCAGCTCGCGTGCGGACGAGACGGGCCGCGGCGGAGCCGCGCACATCGCCCAGTTCGTCGCGGGCGTCTACGGGGGCTACTTCGGCGCCGGGCTCGGCATCATCCTGCTCGCCGTTCACGGCCTCCTCGTTGGCGGCGACCTCCAGCGGCTGAACGCGCTCAAGGGCGTCCTCTCGCTCCTCGTCGGCCTGGCGGCCGCCGTGGTCTTCGTGGTCGCGGGGCCGATCGCCTGGGGGGCGGCCGCGCTCGTGGCGGCAGCCGCCTTCGCCGGCGGGCATCTCGGGGTCGGCCTGGCCCGGCGCCTGTCCGCCGACGCCCTCCGCTGGGGCGTCGCGGCCGTCGGCATAGCCGCGGCGATCGTCCTCTTCGTCACCTGAGGGACCGCCGGAAGCCGGAAGTACGAGACTGTCGCCTCAGTGGCCAGAAGCCGCAAACCGATCGTCGGCGCGCACCTCTCCCCGCGCAAGCCGCTGGACAGGGCGGCCGCGCTGGGAGCTGACTGCGTTCAGCTCTTCCTCTCGGACCCGCAGGGCTGGGAGAAGCCGCCGCCTCGGAAGGACGCGGATGAGCTGCGCACCTCGAAGGTCCCGCTCTACGTCCACGCGCCGTACCTGATCAACGTCTGCTCCCCGCGCAACAACGTCCGCTACGGCTCGCGCAAGATCCTCCAGCAGACCTGCGACGCCGCCGCGGAGGTCGGCGCCGCGG
>DATBHQ010000211.1:0-2391 GCA_036557385.1 Solirubrobacterales bacterium
GCCGCGGGTGAACGTCCCAGAGCTTGCGCACAGCGATAGGTCCGGGACGTTCGGCGTTCCCGGACCGGGTGTCGAAACCAGTTTGCGGATTTTTATACGCGCGGACAATGCCCACCCCAGGCGCGGCGGTCTAATCTGCCCCCGTCGTGTGATCAACCTCGGCGCGCGCTGCGCGCCGAGCCCCCGAGGAGGCTGCCCCGACGATGGTCAAGACCCGCACGCAGAACGTCATCTCCGCCACCTGGAGCCCGAACGGCCAGTCCCTCGGAACGGTCGACCTGACGCAGGCCGACAACAACCCCTTCGGCGCGGACGTCTTCTCTCCCGCCGTCCAGGAGGAGATGCTGCCCGGCGACGTCTACGAGAAGCTCCAGAAGACACTCGCCGGCGGCGAGGCGCTCGACGTCACCCTGGCGGACGCGGTCGCCGAGGCGATGAAGGAGTGGGCGCTGGCGCGCGGCGCGACCCACTTCACCCACGTCTTCCAGCCACTTACCGGTCTGACGGCGGAAAAGCATGATTCCTTCTTCGAGCCCAACCGCGAGGGCAAGTGGCTCGCCAAGTTCTCCGGCAAGGAGCTGATCCAGGGCGAGCCGGACGCCTCCTCCTTCCCCACCGGCGGGATCCGGGAGACCTTCGAGGCCCGCGGCTACACCGCCTGGGACCCGACCAGCCCCGCTTTCATCCTCGAGAACCCGAACGGCGCACTGCTCTGCATCCCGACGGCGTTCGTCTCCTGGACCGGTGAGGCGCTCGACGCGAAGACGCCGCTCCTCCGCTCGATGGACGCGCTCTCCGGGTCGGCGGTGCGGGCGCTCAAGCTGCTCGGCGACACGGAGACGAGTCGGGTCTTCACCACCGTAGGGCCCGAGCAGGAGTACTTCCTGATCGACGAGAACTACTTCTACGCCCGCCCGGACCTGGTCACCACCGGCCGCACGCTCTTCGGGGCAAAGCCGGCCAAGGGCCACGAGCTCGACGACCACTACTTCGGCTCGATCCCCGAGCGCGTGCTCGCCTGCATCATGGACTTCGAGAACGAGCTCGCCAAGCTTGGCGTGCCGATCAAGACTCGCCACAACGAGGTGGCGCCGGCGCAGCATGAGATCGCCCCGGTCTTCGAGAACTCGAACGTCGGCTCCGACCATCAGCAGCTGACCATGCAGGTGATGCAGAGGGTCTCGCGCAAGTACGGCCTGGTCTGCCTGCTGCACGAGAAGCCCTTCGCCGGCGTGAACGGCTCGGGCAAGCACAACAACTGGTCGATGGGCACCGACAGCGGCTCGAACCTGCTCGAGCCGGGGGACACGCCCGGGGAGAACCTCAACTTCCTGTTCTTCTGCGCCGCGGTCATCCAGGCGGTCAACAAGCACCAGGGCCTGCTGCGCGCGTCCGTCGCGGGCATCGGCCAGGACCATCGCCTGGGCGCCAACGAGGCGCCTCCGGCGATCATCTCGATCTTCCTCGGCGCCGAGCTGACGAAGGTCTTTGAGGGGATCGCCTCGGGCGAGGGCGACCCGCACCGGCCGGCCTCCTTCATGGAGCTCGGCGCCGAGGTCCTGCCGCCGCTGCCGATGCACGGCGGCGACCGCAACCGGACCTCGCCGTTCGCCTTCACCGGCAACAAGTTCGAGTTCCGCGCGCTCGGGTCGAGCCAGTCGCTGGCCTTCCCGAACACGGTGCTGAACACGATCGTCGCCGAGGCGATCGATGAGCTCTCCGACAAGCTCGAGGCGAAGGGGACGGACGACCTCGCCGCCTCGGTCACCGAGGTCGTCAAGGAGGCCTACGAGTCCAACAAGGCGATCTGCTTCGACGGCGACAACTACGACGAGGCCTGGCACGCGGAGGCCGAGCGGCGCGGCCTGAAGAACCTGCGAACCACGCCCGACGCCCTGCCGGAGGTGCTCGCCGAGCCGACCGTCTCGATGATGACCAAGTACGGAGTCCTGGACGAGCGCGAGCTCGAGTCCCGCTACGAGGTCTGGCTCGAGCAGTACATCATCCGCGCCAACATCGAGGCCGAGACCGCGGACTCGATCGCCCGGACGATGATCGTGCCGGCCGCCCTTCGCCACCTGGCGCTCGGGGACGAGGCCGGGATCGAGGCGGTCGGGAGCGAGGCGAAGCCGCTGGTCGAGGAGCTGGTCGCAGCCATCAAGGAGCTCGACGAGGCCAACGAGTACCCGGACGGCGTGGAGGGCATGGACCTCGCGATCCACGCGCGCGACAAGCAGATCGCCGCGATGGAGCGTGTCCGCGAGGCGGCCGACAAGCTGGAGAAGATCGTCGCCGACGACCTCTGGCCGCTGCCGAAGTACGCGGAGATGCTCTTCATCCGCTAAGACACGCCGGATCGCCGACGACGTACAGATCCGCGAGGCGGAGCTC
>DATBHQ010000212.1:0-8963 GCA_036557385.1 Solirubrobacterales bacterium
CTCGCCGCGCTCGAGGACCGCGTCCACCGCCGCGCAGCAGTCACCGACGTAGAGCCAGTTGCGCACCTGCATGCCGTCGCCGTAGACCGGCAGCGGGTCGCCGGCGAGCGCGTTCAGGACGCAGAGCGGGATCAGCTTCTCCGGGTGCTGGCGGGGCCCGTAGTTGTTGGAGGCGCGGATGATCAGCGCCTCGGAGCCGTAGGTGCGGGAGAAGGCCGAGACGAGGAGGTCGCCGCCGGCCTTCGAGGCCGAGTAGGGGGAGGAGGGGTTGAGCGGCGACTCCTCGGTCGCCGTGCCGAGCTCGAAGTCGCCGTAGACCTCGTCGGTGGACACCTGGAGGTGCCGGATCCCGGCGTCGCGGGCGGCCTCGAGCATGACGTAGGTGCCGTAGACGTCGGTGGTGATGAACTCGCCGGGCGCCTCGATCGAGCGGTCGACGTGGGACTCCGCGGCGAAGTTGACGACAGCGTCGCAGCCCTCGATCGCGGCCCTGACCGCGTCGCGGTCCGCGATGTCGGCCTCGACCAGCTCGCAGCGCTCCTCGGGAAGCCCATCGAGGTTCTCCCGACGGCCGGCGTAGGTGAGCTTGTCGAGCACGCGGACGTCGTCATCCGGATGCTCGGCGAGCCGGTGCGAAACGTAGTTCGAGCCGATGAAGCCGGCCCCGCCCGCGACCAGCAGCTTCATGCCGCGTCCGCTCCCTTGTCCACGTCGGCGCGGTCGTCCGCTTCGTCGGATCCGTCCTCCCAGCTCACCGGCTCGAGGGGCAGCTCGCTCTCGCCCGTGATCTCCTCGCCGTCCGCCTGGCGCTCCTCCCGCTCGCGGCGCGTCCAGTCGAGCATCGGCTGGCGCTTCGAGGCGCTCGATCGCTGCCTCCGCGGAGCGTCCTCGGCCTCGGCGTGGTCCCTCCGGGCCAGGTAGTCGGAGAGGCCGCGCTGCCAGGGCGGCAGCTCGATCGGGGTGGAGCGCCGGCTGATCAGGACCGAGTTGGCGGGGCGCGTCGCCGGCCGCTCCATCATGTCGGTGGTCGTCGCCATCACGCGGGTGACCACCTCGGCCTGCCTGAAGATCTCCATGGCGAACTCGTACCAGGAGCAGCTCCCGTCGCCGGCCATGTGGTGGATGCCGTAGGCGGCGCTGTCCACGAGGCGCAGCAGCCCGACCGCCAGGTGCCCGGTGTAGGTGGGGCAGCCGACCTGATCGTGCACCACGACCACCGGCCCGCCGCCCTGGCCGAGGCGGAGCATGGTCTCGACGAAGTTGCCCCCGCGCGGCCCGAAGAGCCAGGAGGTGCGGACGATGAAGCTCTGCCCGTTGACCAGCGCCGTTGCCCGCTCGCCGGCCAGCTTGGTGCGCCCGTAAGCGTTGATCGGGTCGGTGTCATCGGATTCCCCGTACGGCCCGCCCTGGCCGTTGAACACGTAGTCCGTGGAGGGGTAGATGACCTTCGCGTGTACCTTCGAGGCCGCATCGGCCACGAACCCGGCTCCCTGACCGTTCACCAGCGAGGCCTCTCGCTCGGACTCCTCGGCCCCGTCGACGTTGGTCCAGGCCGCGCAGTTGATCACCGCGCCCGGGCGCTCGCGGGTGATGGTCCGCTCGACCCGGGCCGGGTCCGTGACGTCGAGGTCCTCGTGGCCGAGCGCGATCACCTGGTGGCGCATGTCCTCGGCGACGCGGACCACGTCGTGCCCGAGCATCCCGCTGGCTCCGGTGACCAGGATCCTCACGGGATCGAGATGTCCGCGTTGTCGCCGACCAGGAAGCGCAGCGTCTTCGGCATGCCCTCGCTGCGGGAGAGGCTGACGTTCTTGCCGAGCAGGCTCGCCTCCATCCGCGCATACAGGTTCCGGATGCTCGATCCCGCCAGGACGATCGAGTGCTCGACCTCGGAGCCGGTGATCACCACGTCTCGGTCGATTGCCGTATAGGGCCCGATGTAGGAGTCGGTGAGCTTGGTGTCCGCGCCGATGATCGCCGGTCCGCGGACCACCGTCCGCTCGAGCTTCGCGCCCTTCGCGATCGCCACCCGTCCCTCCACGCGGGACTCGGAGTCCAGCTCGCCGTCGATTCGCGGCTCGATGTCCTCCAGGACCAGCCGGTTCGCGTCGAGCATGTCCTCGAGCATCCCGGTGTCCTTCCACCAGCCCTTGACGATGTGCGGCTCGACGCGCTTGTCGGACGAGATCAACGAGTCGATCGCGTCGGTGATCTCCAGCTCCCCGCGCCCGGACGGCTTGATCGAGTGGGCGGCCTCGAAGATCGCCGGGGTGAACATGTAGACGCCGACCAGTGCCAGGTCGCTGGGCGGGTCCTTCGGCTTCTCGACCAGTCGCACCACCCGCTCCCCGTTCAGCTCGGCCACCCCGTAGGAGGAGGGATCGTCGACGCGAGTGAGCAGGATGAGCGCGTCCGGCTGCGAGCCGCGGAAGACCTCGACGAGTTCTGTGATCCCGTCGCGGAGCAGGTTGTCGCCGAGGTACATGACGAACGGGCTCTGCCCGAGGTACTCCTCTGCCGTCAGCAGGGCGTGGGCGAGACCGAGGGGCGCCTCCTGCTCGATGTAGGTGATCCGGGCGCCGAAGTCCGAGCCGTCGCCCGCGGCCTGTCGGATCTCCTCACCCGTCTCCGGGGCGATGATCACCCCGATGTCGGTGATCCCGGCCTCGACCAGCGCCTCGATCCCGTAGAAGAGAACGGGCTTGTTGGCCACGGGGACGAGCTGTTTTGCCGACGTGTGGGTGATCGGGCGCAGGCGCGTCCCGGCACCTCCGGACAGGATCAACCCCTTCAGCGCTTCCATGTCGCGGCAAGGCTAGACGCTGGCCGCAGGCGCCGAGCAGCCGCGATGTCGCACGGGCTCAGTGCGGCTTGCTGATGTTCTTGTGGTTCGAGTGCTCGCAGTGCCGGCCGCGCGGATCCTTCTTGTCCTTCCGCAGCACGTCGCCGTTGCCGTCGCCGCATGAGATGAAGGTGTCGCGGCGCCCGTCGAGCGTCTGCAGGGTGTCGCGCCCGCGCCCGCCCTTGTAGGAGTCGGCACCCTCGCGCCCGCGCAGCGAGTCACGGCCGTCGTTGCCCTTCAGGATGTCGTTGCCGAGCCCGCCCATCAGGACGTCTACGCCTCGGCCGCCGATCATCACGGCGCCGAGCCTCAGCGGGGGCACGAGCCCGTTCCCGGCGGTCGAGACGGTGATGGTGTCGTCCCTGTCCCGCGCGTCGATCACGAAGCTGGTGAGTCCGGACTGCCTGCACATCGCGACGCCGTTGATGAGCTCGCAGCGTCCACCGCCGATGGTGATCGGGTTCGCGTCCGCGTCCTTGAAGGTGTAGACGTTGACGGTGCCGCCCAGAAGCGAGTCGACCCCGACCTGGACGTCGTTTCGCTCGCCCTGGCCGGCGACGTAGTAGACGATTCCGCCCGCTTCGGTGACCGTCGCCGCGTTCGCGGTGGCCGCGCCCAGCAGCATCGTCCCCATGATCGTGAGAGCAATTGCGATCCGTCGCATTGGTTCCCCTCTGTAGGAAGTCCGTCTCGAAGCGGGCGGGATTCTGCCATTTCCGGCGCGAAAGTTCCCCGAAATTGGGGCCTTTTGCACGAAACTGCCCAGTAATCAGTAAGTGCCGCCGAGCTTGCGGTGGTCCCAGCTCGCCACCCGCCGCGGGTGGAAGTGGATCGCGACCCGCTTCGGTGCCTGGGCGCGCAGGGAGGCGGCCGCGTCCCCCTCCACCGAGGAGATCCCCTCGCTGTAGCGGATCGTCAGCTCCTCGGCGAAGTCGACGATCCGGTCGAGGTCGCGGATGATCTCGGCCTCCGCCTCGATCTGGACGCCTCGCAGCTCCGTGTATTCGGTGCCGGTCTCGATCAGGAGGGTGGCCCGCGGGTCACGCTCGAGGTTCTTCACCTTCTGCGACTTCGCGTAGGTCCAGATCCAGACGTCTCCGTCGCGCGGGACGTACCAGAGGGGCATCACGTGCGGCCAGCCGCGCGGCCCGAGCGACGAGACCACCGCGATCCGCTCGCCGTCGATCAGCTCACGCTGGTCCTCCTCGCTCAGCTTGATCTGGTCGCGGCGGGAGGGCACCTATGAGGTCCCATCCGCGGTGAGCACCAGCGTCTCGAACGGCCCCTCGCCGGCCATCGGCTGCATCGTCCCCGCCTCCCAGCGCGGCTGCAGGTCGTCGTAGTGGGGACTCCAGGCATGGCCGGACTGGCCCGTGAAGGCCTGCCACTGCGATCGCTCGGGCGCCGATGGGTCGGCCACCATGCGCCAGCTCGGTGCCCAGATCGCGTGGTAGGGATCCACCGGGTTGTAGGCGATCTGCGCCACGGTCTCCTGAGCGCCCCCGGGATGGAGGGTCCGGTTGAAGATCCAGTCCGCGACCGGGAAGCCCGCTCCGAGCGCGTGCGGGAACTCGAGCGCGTGCACCCGTCCCCAGCGCCACCCCTCCGGGTCGGGACCGAACCGCTCGGTGAGGTCGTCGAGCGCACCGCGGAGCGCCTCCAGAACCAGCTCGTCCCAGGATCCGCCGATCAGCTCGTCATCGGCCTCGTCCCAGAGCTCGAGCAGGTGCGCGTGCCAGCGCCACGGCGACGTGACGTGGGCGATGAAGCCGTTGTCGGCGCGGTCGAGATAGCGCTCGGCGAGGTCGCGGTCGCCGATCGCCGCTCGGGTGAACTCGCGCGCCAGCCGGAGCAGGAAGGCCTGGTAGATCGTTCCCGCGACGGTGCGCGGGCCGAGCGTCCGATCCCAGCTCTTCAGACGCTCGATCGCCCTCACCTCGCGCTGGCTGGTCGGCTGCAGCCGAGCCAGGCGGTGGACGACCTCGTTCCCGGGGATCGAGTAGAGGTCGGTCTGCATGCGGCGGAAGTCGTCGAGGTCGTGCTGCTCTCGCTCGCCGAGCAGCTGCTCGATGCGCGCCGCCCGATAGCCGTCGAGCCAGTCGCTGGTGATGTGGTGCGGATACGAGGAGTCGACGACCTTGTTGTTCGCCGTCACCAGGTGGCCCTCGTCCGGATCGACCAGCTCCGGCAGCTCGTCGTATGGGATCCAGCCCTCCCATTCGAACTCGCCGGTCCAGCCCGGCTTCGGCAGGTCCGGGCAGTCGCCTCTCCGCATCGGGACTCGGCCGACCATCTTGTAGCCGATCGAACCGTGGCGGTCGGCCCAGACCAGGTTCGAGACCGGCATGGCCAGGTCGCGGAGCATCTGCACCAGCTCCGGCCCGCTCCGCGGTTCCAGCACCCTGAAATGAGCGCTTGAGATCGCGGGCTCGTCGAGTCCGGACCAGCGCAGGGCGAGCGGCTGCTCGTCGTCCGCACCCAGTGCCTGGTTGACGATCGGGCCGTGGTGGGTGATGCGGACCTCGTGTCGCTCGGCCCGGTCACGGCCGCGCACGGTGATCAGCTCCTCGACGATCTCCAGCGGACGCCGCTCGCCCTCGAACTCGTAGCTCTCGTCCTCGATCCGCTCGACGAAGAGGTCCTCGACGTCCGCCATCACGTTGGTGAAGCCGAAGGCGACGTCGTTGTTCTGGCCCTGCCAGAGCCCCGGCAGGCCGGGGATCGAGGGGCCTCTGCAGAATCGGTCACCCAGCTCCAGGGCCACCTGGTACCAGAGGCCGGGCATCCCGCTGGGCAGGTGCGGATCGCTCGCCAGCAGTGCGCCGCCGGTCGCCGAGCGGACCGGGCTCACGGCCCAGTTGTTGGAGCCGCTCGCCGCTGTGGCCAGGCCGATCTGCTCCCGCACGCGGCCGATCTGCTCGGCGAGCCGCAGGCCGTCGCCGTCGAAGCCCTGGCCGGGATTGAGCACCACCGGGTTGCCCTTCGGATAGGTGGGGTCGATTCTGGCGGCGCGCTCCTCGCCGAGCTCCCGAACCAGGTCGGCCCGCAGCAGCTCCCGCTCCCAATTGGTCGAGAGCCCGAAGGAGAGCAGCTTCCCGCCCGCGAGCATGTCGGCCGGGCGCCAGGGCTCGAACTCGAGGCGGAGCAGCTGAAACTCCGCCGGCGGGGCTGCCGCGATCCGCGCCGCCTCGTTGAGCCCGGCGCAGTAGGCGTCCAGGAGGGAGCGGAGTTCGGGCTCGAGCTCCGCCTCCTCGCGCAGCGCGGCCCGGCGCAGCCCGAGGGTCCGCATCAGCCGGTCCACCGGCAGCCCGTCGTCTCCGGCGACCTCGGCGATTCGCCCGGTGGTCAGCCGGCGGTTCACCTCGCACTGCCAGAGCCGGTCCTGGCCATGGCAAAAGCCCTGGCCGAACCAGAGGTCGGCCGGCGTCCGGGCCCGCACGGTCGGCATTCCCCAGCGGTCCCGGACGATCTCGATCGGGCCCTCGATCCCCCTGACCCGGAGATCGCCCGTCGTCCGTGGGAGCGGCCGCCGAAAGAGCTGCCACCAGAGGCCCGCCGCGGTCCCGCCGAAGAGCGCCGAGCCGATCCCCATTCCCTTGGCTCCGGTCCGGAGCAGTCGGCCCAGGTCCATGCGCATCAGTCCTTGATATCAGGCGGCAGCCGCCCCTCTTCCTCGAGCTTCTCCAGATGAGCCTCCATCGCGAGCGCCGCGGCCGGCCTGAGCTGCTCCGGGACGTCGTCCCAGACCTCGGCGAGCAACGCTTCCCGGGAGCGCTCCCCGCGCTCGAGTGCCGCCACCAGCCGGCGCTCCCGCATCATCCGGTGTTCGACGTACTCGGCGATCTTGCCCGTGGGATCGCGGATCTCGGGACCGTGGCCGGGGTAGAGCAGCTCGAGATCGAGCTCGCCCAGCCTCTCGAGGGAGCGCATGTAGTCGGCCAGCGAGCCGCCCAGCCGGCGCGGGCCGACGATCGTCGAGCCCTCACCGAGGATCAGATCGCCACAGAAGCATGCTCGTTCGAGGACGAAGGCGAGGTGCTCGGCCGCGTGTCCGGGCGTGGCGACGACCGTCAGTCCCGCAACCACGTCGCCATCGTCCGGGCGCTCGGGCTGGATGCCGAGGAGGTCCACGCCCGCCAGATGGTCCGCGTCGTCGTGGGTGAGCAGAACCATCCCGATGCCTCCCCGTTCCTCCGCCGCCCGGCGAACCGCGTCGATGTGCTCGGGCATGTCCGGGCCCGGGTCGATCACCACCGCCGGGTCTCGTCCGACGACGTAGGTGTTGGTCCCCTCCAGGGTCATCGGGCCGGGGTTGTGCGCGGTGATCCGCTCGACGTCGATCTCCATCGGGCGCATTCTGACTGCTGAGAACATGTGACTAAAAAGTCACCTATACTCTTTGCGCAATGAATGACGAGGACGTGGTGTTCAGGGCGCTGGCGGCCCCGACCCGGAGGAAGCTCCTCGACGAGCTCCGCCGCAAGGACGGCCAGA
This sequence comes from Solirubrobacterales bacterium, assembly GCA_036557385.1. GTDB lineage: Bacteria > Actinomycetota > Thermoleophilia > Solirubrobacterales > 70-9 > DASUPK01. The sequence continues at coordinate 7,337 of DATBHQ010000212.1, forward strand.
CGCTCAGCGAGCTCGGGCGGCAGCTGCCGATGTCGCGCTTCGGGGTGATGAAGCACCTCGGCGTGCTCGAGGAGGCCAACCTCGTGGTCTCGCGCAGGCGGGGCCGCGAGAAGCTCCACTTCCTGAACCCCGTCCCGATCCGGCTCATCCACGACCGCTGGGTGAGCAAGTACGCCGAGCCGCTGGCGGCGACACTCAGCGGCATCAAACGAGAGCTGGAGGAGGAAGAACATGGAGAAGTTCCCCGAGGCGGGCGTCGCGCTCTATCCCGATGACACGGCGGCCGTCTTCGAGATCTTCATCAAGACGAGCCCGGAGCGGCTCTGGGAGGCGATCACCGATCGCGAGATGAGGGCCAGGTACAGCTTCGGCGTCGGCACCGAATCCGATTGGTCGCAGGGATCCGAGTACAGGTCCTCGGTCCCCGGCGTGATCGACATCGCGGAGGGCGAGAACACCGAGGTCGACCGGCCGCGACGCCTGGTGCAGACCTTCACCGCCCTGTGGAGCGACGACGTGAAGGCCGCGGGGACCTCGAGGGTGACTTGGGAGATCGAGCCGGTCGGCGATGACTCCTGCCGGCTGGTCGTCACCCACGACCAGCTCAAGCCGGGGGCGAACGGCGAGGTCTACGGCGGTTGGCCGCAGATGCTGTCCGGCCTGAAGACGCTGCTCGAGACGGGCGAGGACCTGACTACGCCCGGCTCGCTGCTCCATTCCGGGGCGGCCGCGGGCGACTGATGGGAGAGCTGACCGTGGTCGAGAGCGTCACGCTCGACGGCGTGATGCAGGCGCCGGGCCGGGCCGACGAGGACACCCGCGATGGATTCGAGCACGGTGGCTGGGCGGTTCCCTACGCCGACGAGGTGATGGGGCGCGCGATGGGGGAGCGGATGGGTGGACCCGGGGGAATCCTCCTCGGGCGGCGCACCTATGAGGACCTCTTCGGCTTCTGGCCGAAGCAGAGGGACAACCCCTACACCGAGACGCTCAACCGCACGCGGAAGTACGTCGCCTCGAGGTCGCTTAGCGAGCCACTGCCGTGGGAGAACTCGATGTTGATCGAGGGTGATGCGGTTGACACGGTCGCCGGGCTCAAGGACCAAGAGGACCACCTCACGGTGATCGGCAGCGGGGAGCTCGTCCGGCCCCTGATCGGCCGTGGGCTGATCGACGAGTACCTGCTGCTGATCCACCCGCTGGTTCTGGGCTCGGGCCGGCGGCTGTTTGCCGATGGAACCGCCGCCTCGCTCGAGTTGCAGGACACCCTGGTGACGACCACCGGGGTCGTGATCGCTACCTATCGCCCGGCTCGATGAGTGTGAGAGGCTGAGCCCATGGCAACCAACGGACAGCTGATCAGCGGCGTCGACTTCATCGCGTTCCCGACCAGGGACTGGGACGCCGCCCGGAAGTTCTACGGCGAGACGCTCGGGCTGCCGTTCGGGAAGCAGTGGGGCGGGATGCCCGCCGGCGAGTTCGAGACCGGGACGGTGACGATCGCGCTGATGCAGGTCGATGCCTTCAACATCGACTTCTCCCCGAACACCACGCCGCTCGAGTTTCACGTCGACGACTTCGAGGCCGTCAAGGCCGAGCTGGAGTCGCGCGGCGTCGAGTTCGTCAC
>DATBHQ010000213.1:0-5571 GCA_036557385.1 Solirubrobacterales bacterium
TACAACGTCTGGGACCACGCCAGCGAGGAGCAGGTCGAGCGCTATCTGCGTCCCGCCCTGCGCGGCGAGGCGAAGGACGCCTACGCCGTCACGGAGCGTGTCGCCGGCTCGGATCCGTCTCGGATCGAGGCGACCGCGATACGCTCAGACGGCGGATTCGTGATCAACGCTGAGAAGTGGTTCGTCACCTCGGGGGACGTCGCGACCGTGCTGGTCGTGATGGCGAACCTGGTTGACGGGGCCGACCGGCTGCCGACGCTCTTCGTGGTCGACCGCGACCGGCCCGGCGTCGAGATCATCGACGACCCGGACTTCACCCACACCTACCCCGACCGCCACCCGACGATCCGCTTCACCGACGTCGAGGTCGGGCCCGACGACTACATCGGGGAGATCGGCGGCGGGGACGAACTGCAGCGCTCCTGGTTCAGCGAGGAGCGCCTCGGGATCGCTGCGCGGGGCGTCGGCTCGATGTGGAGGCTGCTGGAGGAGACGGTCGACTGGGCAACGTCTCGCGAGCAGGGCGGCGAGCGGATCTACGACTACCAGGGGGTCTCATTCCCTCTCGCCGACTCGGCCGCCGACGCCGCCGCCGGTCGCCTGCTCGCGATGCAGGTCGCGGCGATGATCGACGACGGCGCCGACCCGAAGCTCGCGCACCACAAGGCGTCGATGGCGAAGCTGTTCGTCAGCGAGGCCGCCTGGCGCTGCGCGGACCGCTGCGTGCAGGCCTTCGGGGGACGTGGCTACGTGCGCTCCAACGTCGCCGAGCGCTTCCTGCGCGAGCTCCGGGTGGACAGGATCTGGGAGGGGACCAGCGAGATCCAGCGCCTGATCATCGCCCGAGGCCTCGAGCGGCGGGGAGTCGAGCGGATCCTGCATTAGATGGCGGAGGGCGGCGAGCACCGGCTCGATCCGGCACCGCTGCTGGAGCCACGCTCGGTCGCGATCGTCGGGGCAACTGATCGCCCGGGCTCATACGGCGACACGGTCCTGATGAACCTCGAACGGGCCGGGTTTCCCGGACGCGTCTGGGGCGTTCATCCCGAGAGGCGGACCGTTCACGGCCGGGATTGCGTGTCCACACCGGCGGACCTGCCGGAGCCGGTCGATGCCGTGGTCTTCGCGATCCCAGCGGCGAAGGTCCCCGCGTCGCTCGTCGAGGCGGCGGAGCGCGGCTGCAGGGGCGCGATCGTCATCGCCGCGGGATTCGGCGAGGCACCGGACGGGTCGGAGCTCGAACGGGAACTGGAGGATGCGGCCGTGCGGGCGGGGATCCCGGTCTGCGGGCCGAACGGCAACGGTGTGATCTCGGTCGCCGCGCGCGCCCCGCTCTGGGGCGACTCGGTGCCGGAGCTCCGCCCCGGTCCCGTCGCCATGATCACGCAGAGCGGGAACCTCGCCGTCAACGCCATCGGCTCGCGACGCGGAATCGACTTCCACACGCTCGTCTCGGCCGGGAACCAGACGGTTCTGGACGCCGCCGACTGGCTGGCTGCGGTCGCGCGCAGAGACGGCGTCCGCTCGATCGCGCTCTTCCTCGAGGAGGATGGCGACGGCGCGCGCCTGGCGGAGTCCCTCGCGACCTGCGTGGACCTGGGCGTCGGGGTCGCGGTGCTCAAGGTTGGCGCCTCGCGCGCAGGCGCGGAGGCGGCGGCCGCTCACACCGGCGCCGTCGCCGGCGACCAGCGCGCCTTCCGGGCGCTGATCGAGGAGGCGGGCGGGGCCGTAGCCCAAGACCCACACGAGCTGCTCGAGCTCGCGAGGGTTCTCGCCGAGCCGCGCGCACGGCCCGCCATGGACGCCCCGCGTGGCCTCGCCGTTCTCACCTGCTCCGGCGGCGACTCGGGGACCGCGGCGGACCTCGCCGAGCGGGAGCGCCTGGATCTTCCGCTGCTCGCTGAGGAGACGATCGATCGACTCGGCGAGCTGCTGCCGGCCGCGGCGACACCCGGGAACCCCCTGGACTACACGTCGCTGATCTGGGGCGACAGCGAGCTGCTTGCCTCCATCGCCGAGACGGTCGGCGACGACCCCGCCGTCGGCCAGCTGCTCCTCCTCTATGACCACCCTGAGGGACTCCGGCCCGAGCACGAGGATCAGTGGCGGGCCGTCCGGACCGGGCTCGCGGACGGCGCGGAGCGCTCGCGCGCGGCCCCGCTGATCGCCTCGACGCTGCCCGATCTCCTCGATGAGGGAGCCGCACGCGAGCTCGCGGCCCGCGGGATCCCCGCGGTGGCTGGCCTCGCCACGGCACTCACCTGCGCCCGCGCGCTGCGGATCGCACCGGGCGACCCGGAGCGGCTGCGGGAGATCTCCGCCCTCGCATCCCGCGTCCATGCCGGCACGAACGGGGATGCCGCCGCCTGGTTGGGCGAGGCCGCGGCGAAGCGACTGCTCCGGGACGGCGGGCTTCCCATCCCGGAGGGCGCCGAGGTCGACGCGGACGACGAGAGCGGCTGCGTCTCCCTCGCCTCCGAGCTGGGCTGGCCGGTGGCGCTGAAGCTGTCGGGCCCGTCCGTCCGCCACAAGAGCGACTCGGGCGCCCTCGCGCTCGACATCGATGGCGAGGAGGAGCTCCGCCGGGCGCGCGAGCGCCTGCTGACGCTTCCCGAGGCGGCCGGGGCGTCGCTGATCGTCGAGCGGATGGCCGAGCCGGGCGTCGAGCTGCTGATCTCCGCGAGGGCCGATGCGGTGGTTCCAGTCCTCACCGTCGGCCTCGGCGGAATCTGGACCGAGACGCTGAGCGACGCGGCTGTGGTCCCACTCCCTGCCAGCCCCGAGCGGGTCGCCGCGGCGATCCGCTCGCTGCGCGGCGCCGTCGCCCTGACCGGCGGCAGGGGCGGCGAGGCGTTCGATCTGGACGCCGCCGCGGAGATGGCGGCCGGCCTCGGACGACTGCTGCTCGACCGCGGACTCCGCCTGATCGAGCTCAACCCCGTCGTCGTCCACCAGCGCGGCTGCGTCGCCGTGGACGCTCTCGCGCGATGATTGTGAAGTTGACTACAAGGTCAATGACCTGCTAGGGTGCCCCAATCGAGACGGCGACCAGCACCCCTACCCCCAGCGCACCGGCGACCCCCGGGCCTCCGCCAGCGAGCTACGACGCGATCGTCGTGGGTGGGGGGCACAACGGGCTGACGACCGCCGCGTATCTGGCCCGCGCCGGGCTCTCGGTGATCGTCCTGGAGCGACGGCCGATTCTCGGCGGCGCCTGCGTGACGGAGGAGGTCTGGCCGGGAGCCCGGGTCTCACGGGCCTCCTACGTCGTTTCGATGCTGCAGCCGAAGATCGTCAAGGAGCTCCGGTTGCACGACTTCGGCTACAAGGCGATTCCGCTCGACCCCGCCTACGCGGCGATGACGCCGGACGGGCCGATCTTCTTCCACAACGATCCCGACGAGACCGCCGCCTCGATCGCCGCCCACTCGCCGCGCGACGGCGAGGTGTACGCCGACTTCGAGAACCTGTTCGAGCGAACCGCGGAGTTCCTGCGGCCGATGCTCCTCCGAGAGCCGCCGGCCCTGGGTTCACGCAATCCGCTCGACGTCGCGGCGCTCCTGCGCGAGGGCGCAAGAGCCGCCGGGCTCTCCAAGCGGGACGTCCACGACCTGGTCCGGATCTTCACGATGTCGGTCGGGGACCTCCTCGACGACTGGTTCGAGCTCGACGCGGTCAAGGGGTCGATCGCCTCGAGCGGAGTCGTCGGCGTCTGGGCCGGTCCGAGGACACCAGGCACGGCCTACAACCTTCTTCACCACGCGCTCGGCGAGCTCGACGGCATGCCGGGCGTCTGGGGTCAGGTGATCGGGGGGATGGGAGCGATCAGCCAGGCGATCGCGGGCTCGGCGAAGGCCGCCGGCGCGACCATCCGGACCGACGCGGAGGTCGCCTCGATCGACGTCAGGGACGGCCGGGTCACCGGCGTCACGCTGGCGAACGGCGAGGAGATCCGCGCACCCGTCGTCGCCTCCGGGGCGCACCCGAAGACGACGATCCTCGACCTCGCGGGGGGCGAGAACTTCCCCACGGAGGTCGCAGAGGACATGCGCCGCTACCGGACGCGCGGAGCGTCGGTGAAGATCAACATGGTGCTCTCCGAGCCGCCCCGCTACGAGGGCGTCACCGAGGAGCAGCACCAGATGCTCCACACCACCGGGGTCAACCTCTGCCCCTCGGTCGACTATCTGGAGCGGGCGTGGCAGGACTGCATCATGGGCCGGCCCGCGGAAGCGCCATATGTCGAGGCCGAGCTGCCGTCGGCGATCGACTCGGGCCTCACCGACGACGGCCGCTGGGTGATGACGATGTTCACGCAGTACGGGCCGCCTGATGAGGAGGCCTGGGAGGGCGACGCGCGCGACCGCTATGCGGACGCCTGCGTCGAGCATCTCGCCCGCTACGCGCCCAACGTCCCGGACGCGATCCTCGAGCGCGAGGTGCTGGCCCCGCCGGACATCGAGCGGATCTTCGGGCTCCAGGGCGGAAACATCTTCCAGGGAGAGCAGGGGCTTGACCAGATGGCGTTCATGCGCCCCACTCCCGACCTCTCCCACTACGCGACTCCGGTGCACGGGCTCTATCTGTGCGGCGCGGGCACCCATCCCGGCGGCGGCGTGATGGCAGCGGCCGGGCACAACGCGGCCCGCCGGATCATCAAGGACAAGCGCGGTGGGCGCTTCCGCAGCCGGCTGCGACGCAGCGCTCAGCCCGCTTAGACTTTTCTCCATGGCCAGGAGGGGAAGCGCGCGAGCGATCGCCCCTGCTCTCGCCCTGCTCGCGGGAGCGTTGACGTTCGCCGTCTCCGCCCACGGTGCCGGCGAGCCGGCCTTCGGCTGCAAGGGGGTCCATCGCGGGAGCGCCACCGTCAATCCGAACCCGAAGGGCCTGCCCCCGATCCTGATCGGCGACTCCACCGTGCTCCTCCCGATCCCGAACCTGAACGCGGTCGGCATCTCGGTCAACGGGCGGGGATGCCGGGGCTTCAAGGAGGCGACTGAGGTGGCCGCCAAGCTCCGCCGCAAGGGCAAGCTCCCTCACCTCGTGCTGGTCAACGGCTACGGGAATGGCGGCGTCAATACCGACCTGATCGCGGAAGCCCTCGACGTGATCGGCAAGAAGCGCGTCCTGGGACTCGTCACCGAATACAACGCTGACACCGGGCATCCGCCGGCTCCGGACACCGACGTCCTCTACAAGGCCCGCAAGCGATATCCGCACCGGATCCTGCTGCTCGACTGGGTCCGCTACAGCCGGGCGCACCACAAGGCCGAGCCCAAGCTGGGTGCCTGGTTCCTGCCGGACCTCTTCCATCCCAACTTCACGGGCGCCGACGCGTACGCCCAGTTCCTGTCCGAAGCGCTGCCGATGGCGCGGCAGGGCAGGTTTCCCTAGGGCTTCTTCGGCTTCTTCGGCGCGGGCGCGGCCAGGGGGATCAGCTTTTTCAGCAGCCTGGCGAACGCCTTGGCTCCGCTGAAGGTGAGGTGCAGCCCGTCGGGCTGGAACCAGCTGGTGTGCCCCGCGCTGTAGTGGACCCAGTCGAGGACCTTGATGCGCTGCGGGTTCCGAGCG
>DATBHQ010000214.1:0-20583 GCA_036557385.1 Solirubrobacterales bacterium
CAAGCTGCTCGCCGACAACTTCGCCGGGGACGACGAGGTCCGCAGTCGCTTCTCACGTGAGGCGCGCCTTGCCGCCAGGCTCGACCATCCCAACGTCGTCCAGGTCTTCGACGTGGGCGAGGACGAGGACCGCCCCTTCATTGTCATGGAGCACGTGGAGGGCGGGACGCTGGAGGACCGTCTCGGCCGGCGCCGGTCACCGGACCGAAACGAGGCCCTCCGCCTGCTCGGCCAGCTCTGCGAGGGCCTGGGGCACGCGCATGCCAGGAAGCTCGTCCACCGGGACATCAAGCCGCAGAACCTCCTGCTCCGCTCCTCCGATGACTGCCTGAAGATCACGGACTTCGGGATCGCCCGCGCGGCCGAGGAGACGACCCGCCTGACGCGACCCGGCAAGGTGATCGGCACCGACCGCTACATGGCCCCCGAGCAGCTCGCCGACGGCGAGATCACCCCGGCCACGGACGTCTACGCATGCGGGATGGTGGCCGACGAGCTGCTGCCGCAGTCACGCACGCCGGAGCTGCAGGAGATCATCTCCCGCTGCCTGCGCGAGGACCCCGGCGATCGCTTCAGCGACGCGAGGGCCCTCGGCGAGGCCCTGGCCACGGTGGAGGGAAACGGCGCGGCGGGCGTCGTTCGCCGGATCAAGTCACAGGGCGGGCCCACCAGGCAGCTTCCCGCCGGCGCGACGGCCGACTGGCCGGCGCCGAAGCCGCGGCGCCGCCGCCGGGCGTGGCTGGCCGCCGCGGCGCTGCTGATCGCGGCGGTCGCGGTCGCCGTCGTCATCGCGATCAACCCCGGCGGCTCGGGCTCGCCGAGCAAGCCAAAGGAGGCCAAGGCCGCCCCGGCGCCGGCGGCCGTCCCTCGCTCGGACGACCCTGCCACCCAGGCCAAGCAGCTGGCGGAGTTCCTGCGCGACCAGTCCCGCCCCGCCCGGCCGAACGCCCAGCAGCCCTAGACGCGGGAGCGCCTAGGGCGTCGTCTTCGGAACCGGCGCGGTCGGGGTGGGAACGGGCCTCGTGGTCGTGGCCCCGGGCGTCGCGGGGGCGGTCGTGGTGACGGGCGCGGTCGTGGGCGGGTGGATCGATGGCTCGGACTTCTCGCCGCAACCGGCCGCCGCCACGGCAGCGGCGAGCGCCGTCGCCAGCGCGAGCGGCCACAGCCGCGCCCTTGCCACCCAGGCTCCAGAGATCACCGCGGGGACGGTAACGAAGCGGGCCCCGGAACTCGGCGCTCAGGCAGGTATCGCTGCGCCTACGCAGCTTCGGAGTAGGCGGGCTCGCCGGGGGCCTCGTCGGACTCGTCTTCCGCGAACCTCTCGGCCGCCTTGTGCTCGGGCTGGATCACGAGCGCGGCCACGGCGAGCGCCGCCACGACCAACCCGGCCGCGACCCAGAAGGCCAGGTGGTAGCCGCTGGTGAGCGCCGAGTCGGTCGAGTGCCCGGCCGCCTCGAGGCTGTCGCTCCGGGAGGTCGCCAGGGTGGCGAGCACGGCCAGGCCGAGCGCGCCGCCCACCTGGGCGGAGGTGTTGACCAGGCCCGAGGCGAGCCCGGCGTCCGCCCGGGTGGCTCCCGACATCGCGAGCGTCATCAGGGCGGGGAAGCTGATGCCGATGCCGACGCCCATCAGGATCAGGACCGGCAGGACGTAGATCCAGTAGTTGCCGTCGACCGGGGCCCGCGTGAAGAGCGCCAGGCCGGCTGCGACGAGGCCGAGGCCCGGGAAGAGCAGTCGCCGGGCGCCGAAGCGGGTGATCAGCGGCTCCGAGTAGCGCCCGGTCAGCGTTCCCATGATGATCGTGATCGGGAGGAACGCGAGGCCGATCTGGAGGGCGTCGTAGCCCTGGACCAGCTGGAGGTAGAGCGAGCCCATGAAGAAGACCCCGAACATGCCGGCGACCGTCAGGACCTGGACGAGGTTCGCGCCGGTGACGTTCCGCGAGCGGAAGATCCGCAGCGGGATCAGCGGGTTGGCGGTGGTCGCCTCGCGGATGATGAACAGGCCGAGGAGGAGCAGTGACCACGAGCCCAGCGCGAGGGTCGTCGAGTCGCCCCAGCCGTCCTTCGAAGCGGGCTCGACGATGGTGTAGACGCCGATCATCAGCGAGGCGGTGATCAGCACCGCCCCGAGCGTGTCCGCGCCCTGCCCGAAGCCGATCCCCTCGTCCTTCTCGAGCAGCCGGTGCGCGTAGATCGCGGTGAAGAGCCCGATCGGGGCGTTGATGAAGAAGATCCAGTGCCAGCTGATCGTCTGGGTGACCACGCCGCCGATCAGGAGCCCGACAGCGCCACCGGCCGAGGCGACGAACGCGTAGACGCCGACCGCCTTGGCCTGCTCCCGCGGCTCCGGGAACATCGTCACGATCATGCCCAGCACGACGGCCGAGGTCATCGCGCCGCCGACGCCCTGAAGCAGCCTGGCCCCGATCAGCATCCCCTCGCTCTGCGAGACGCCGCAGAGCACCGAGGCGGCGACGAAGAGCGCCAGCCCGTAGAGGAGGATCGTCCGTCGCCCGACCAGGTCGCCGAGGCGCCCTGCCAGCAGAAGCAGACCACCGAAGGTGATCAGGTAGGCGTTCACGACCCAGGCGAGGCTGTTCTGCGAGAAGCCCAGGTCGTCCTTGATCGACGGAAGCGCGACGTTCACGACGGTCACGTCGAGGACGATCATCAGCACGCTGATGCAGAGCACGTAGAGCGCGATCCAGCGGTTGCGGTCGCTCATTGGCTCTGCCTGCGTCGTTCCACCCTGTACCTGCGTCATTCTTCGTTGGCCTCCTGATGCCACTTCGGTCGTTTCCACCTACGACCGTCCCTGCGGCGAGAACTAATCGGTTCTTTGTAGCGGTTCGAGTGCGCTTGAGGTCAAGCGATCGTGAAGGTCAGTCAAGCCTCGCCGGCAACCCGAACCGCTCGTAGGCGGCGGCCAGCTTCTCATAGTCGGCCGGCTGCTCGGGCGTGCGCGCCTGGACCTCGGGGTCCGGGTCCATCGACGCGCGCACGATGAAGGCGTCGATCTCCTTGATCTTCTCGCCCTCGAAGGTGAGCACGTTGACCGCGAACGGCACCCGCGCCCCCTGCTCCTCGTCCCAGCTGTAGAAGGCGAGAGCGGGCTGGCCGTTGGCCGTGACCGGAATCGACTTCCAGCCCCAGTCGGGGAGCATCGACCACATCTCGAGGAAGCCGCGGACGCCGTCGAGCCCCTGGAACCAGCGGGCCATCGGCGGCATCGTGAACGCCACGTCCTCCGCGAGCAGCGAGACGACGGTGTCGACGTCGTTGCGCTCCCAGGCCTCGGCGTAGCGCTCGACGATCTCGCGCAGCCGCTCGTCGCCCAGTGAGGCGAGCGTCTCCTGCTGGCTCTGGTCGGGCAGCTTCGTGTCGATCGTCGCCCGGGCACGCTGGAGCGCGCTGTTGACCGAGGCCACGCTGGTCTCCAGCGCTTCGGCCGTCTCCTGGGCGGAGAAGCCGAGCACCTCCCGCAGGATCAGCACCGCCCGCTGGTTGGCCGGCAGCAGCTGCAGCGCCGCGATGAAGGCCAGCTCCATCGACTCACGCTGCTCGTAGCGGGCCTCCGGGGAGGCGTAGCCGTCCTCGACCCCCAGCGTCTCATCCGGGTAGGGCTCGATCCAGACCGACTCGACCACCGGTTCCCCGACCCCGCCGTGAGGGTCGGCGGGCGGGCCGTAGTCGACCGGCAGCACCCGCTTGGGCCGCCGCTGGATCGCGTCCAGCGAGGTGTTCGTGGCGATCCGGTAGAGCCAGGAGCGCAGCGAGCTGCGCCCCTCGAACTTCGGCAGCGCGCGCCAGGCGCGGACCAGCGCCTCCTGGAGGGCGTCCTCGGCGTCCTGCACCGAGCCCAGCATCCGGTAGCAGTGAGCCTGAAGCTCGGAGCGGTGGGGCTCAACCAGCCGGCGGTAGGCGTCCTCGTCGCCGACCTTGGCGGTTTCGAGCAGCTCCCGTTCCTGAACGGTCGACTCTGTGGGGCCGGGAGTCATCGCTTCCTGGAGACTAGACGGCCCGCCGTTCAGGAATTCATCGGGACCGATGAATTCGTGCCTGGGGCTCGGTCTTATCGGCAGGTGATGAGCCGGCATTCCCCCAACTCCGTGATTCACCTGGAGCTGCACACGCGCGATCTGCGCGGCGCCGTGGACTTCTACTCGCGGCTCTTCGGCTGGCGCCCGGAGCGGATCCACGCCGGGCAGGGCTCCTACCTGGCGATGGGGATGGGCGACCGGGTGGGGGGAGGGGTGGTCGAATGCCCGTCCGATCAGCCGCTCTGGCTGCCCTACGTCGAGGTCGACGACGTCGGTGCGACGACCGACCGGGCCCGCGGCCTCGGCGGCGAGATTCTCCTCGGCCCCCGAGAGGGGCCCGAGGGCTGGCGCAGCGTCGTCGCCACGCCGGACGGCGGCGAGGTCGCTTTCTGGCAGCCGAAGATCGACCGGCGCTGAGTCGGGGGCGAGAAGGGGAGAGCCGCCGCCGCGGAGGACGGCGGCCCTCAAACGGATGCCTAGCCCGCTGCCGGGACCGCGCCGAGCTGCTCCATCAGAGCCGCCGAGTCAATCGTGCCCCAGTGCTCGACCCCTTGGTCGTTTTCGATGCGGACGAAGTCGTAGTTCGCGACCTCGACCTCCTTGCCCGTCGCCGGGATGCCCATGAACTCGCCCTGGTGGGTCCCACGGAGCGTCGAGTGGACCGCGATCAGATCGTCCTCCTCGACCATCTGGTCGACTGTCGTCTCCAGATCGGGAAACGCCGAGCGAACCTGCTTGACGAAGTCGTGCAGGCCGTCACGGTCGGGGCTGGTGCCCGGCAGCGGATCGTGGTCGACGAAAGCCGGGGCACAGATTTCGTCGATCACCTGCTCGTCCCCCGCGTTCATGACCTCCGTGAACCAGCGGGTGGCGATTGCCTTGTGGTCAGCCATTTCTGGACCTCCTGAATCGAAGCCCCCTAGTGACAATCGACCCTATCCCGGATCGCCGGGCTCGTGTGACTATTCGGTAGGGGCGGGCCAGAAGATCGCGAAGGCGCCGTGCTGGCCCGACCGCCCGCGGATCGGGATCGCGCTCACCGCGATCTGGCGGTTTGAGCCGTCCGCCGCTGTGATCTCCATCCGGGCGTGGCCCGGCTCGCCATCGCGGAGGGCAATCGTCAGCGGTAGCTCCTCGACCGCGAGCTCGCGGCCGCCCGGCTCGCGCGGCCGGAAGCGGCTGCCCCACTCCTGGGGCGCCATCTCGCCCGCCTGATCGAAGCTCATCCCCAGGAGCTCCCCGGCCGCTCCGTTGAAGAAGAGGAGGCGGCCGCTCTCGTCGACGAGAAACGCCGCCGTCGAGAGTGACGCGATCAGGCTCCGGGCCTGGATCAGCTCGATCGGCCTCTGCGCCGTGGTCACGCAGCCAGGCTAGCCCGCCCACGCTTACCGCGCCAAGTCGCGGGTAGACAGGACGCGCAATCAATCGAATGAGCGGCGGATCGCGGAGCTGACGACACTCGAGAGCATCGATGACCTGCTCTCCCGCGCCCGCAGCCAGCTTGTTCGGCTGACACCGGCCGAGGCGTTCGAGGAGATGAGGACGGGCGCGGCGCTCGTCGACATGCGGTCCGAGACGCAGCGCGCGGACGACGGGCTGATCCCTGGGGCCGTCTTCGTCGCCCGAAATGTCCTCGAATGGCGGCTCGACCCAGCCTCGGAGTACCGGAATCACGAGCTGGCCCGGTGCGAACGAAGGGTGATCCTGATCTGCCACGAGGGTTATCAGTCCAGCTTGGCCGCCGCGACCGTGCGCCGGTTCGGGCTGGATGCGACGGATGTGATCGGTGGCTTCCTCGCGTGGCGTGACGACCGGCTGCCCTTCGAGCCGGGAGCCGCGAGCTGAGCAGTCAGGTCGCTGTGCCTCCCGGTCGCATCGGCCGGACCCGCTAAACCTGGCGCGATGAGGATCCGCGATGCACACCCGGAGCGCGACGCTGGCGCCTGCGCCGAGATCTATCGACCGGTGGTCACCGAGACCGCGACCTCCTTCGAGGAATCCGCGCCCGGCACCGAGGAGATGGCGCGGCGGATCAGTGCGGCGATCGAGTGGCTCGTCGCCGAGGTGGACGGCACGGTGGCCGGGTACGCCTATGCCTCCCAGCATCGCGCTCGCGCGGCCTATCGCTGGGCGGTGGATGTGAGCGCGTACGTGGATTCGGCGCATCGCCGCCGCGGGGCGGGGCAGGGCCTCTACGCGACCCTCTTCGACCGCCTCCGGGCGCGCGGCTACCGCGAGGCGTGCGCCGGGGTCACGCTCCCGAACGATGCGAGCCTCGGCCTCCACCGGGCAATGGGCTTTGAGGAAGTCGGGGTCTACCGGCGCATCGGCTGGAAATTCGGCCGCTGGCACGACGTCATGTGGCTCCAACTCGATCTGGCGCCGGGAGCTCCCGACCCACCAGCCGAGCCGGCGCCCGCGAGCGGGGCGTGAATGAAACAGAACCGCCTGTCGCGGTCAGAGCAGCGCGAGCTGGCGGTGGGACCAGGTCGGATCGAGCGCCTCGCCGGCCAGGCTCCTGCGCTCCAGGTCGAGCAGCGCCTGCTTTCGCTGGAGACCGCCGCCGTACCCGGTGAGGGAGCCGTCCGCGCCGATCACGCGATGACACGGGACGATGATCGGGACCGGATTGCGACCGTTGGCTGCACCCACGACCCGGGCGCGCCGGTAGGGCTCGACATCGGAGCGATACAGGGACTCGTCGATCCGCCCGGCTAGCTCGCCGTAGCTCGTTGTCGTCCCGTACGGGACCTCGAGCAGCTCACGCCACACCGCCTTCTGGAGGGCGGTGCCGTGCAGGTCGAGCGCCAGGTCGAAGGTCTGGAGCTCGCCTGCGAAATAGGCCTCGAGCTGGTCGACGGCCTCCGGCATCGGTCGCTTGGCGGCCTCGGCGTGAGGGCGCAGCCGGCCCGGAAAGCCCAGGCTGATGATTCCGCTCCGCCCCGCGACGAGGGTCAGGGGTCCGATCGGGCTCTCGTAGGTCATCCAGTGGAGCTGTGCGCGATGCATGTCGCCGTCCTCTCTCAGTCGCGTGCCATCCCAGATAGAGCGGCTGACGACGGCGAAACGTGAGATCGGACCTCGGCGCAGAGACATGCCGGAGGAGGGACTCGAACCCCCGACACGCGGATTATGATTCCGCTGCTCTAACCGACTGAGCTACTCCGGCGGGGCGGACAATCGTAGCGGCGGGTCGGCGGTCAGCCGGAGGCCAGGCGGAGCCGGCGGAGGCCGCGACGCGGCCGCTCGACGGGCTCTTGCATCTGCGCGCGCCGCATGATCAGAATCCGGACGAGCTCCTCCGTGCGGTGGAACGGATCGGCGATCACGGCTCCACTGCTCAGTGAGATCGCGGCCCGGATCTCGCCCTCCTCGATCGCGACCAGCTTCTCCCCGCCGGGGACCGGCTTGCTGTCCCGCCCGGCGAGCCTGCGGAGCTCATCGGTGTCGGTGGGGCGCGTCAGCCTGATCGTGACCGGTCGAGGGTTCTTCGTGTCGGAGTCTCTGTAATACATCAATATCGTCTCCTGAGCCGTGGGAGGTCGGAATGCGATACTCTGCAGCGCAGACTACCCCGACCGAGGCAACTGCGTATGTCATACAAAATCAGATTGAGCCACCTAAGTCGTACAGGCGAGCGCACTCTCGGGGAGCAGATGGTGAGCGCGGTCCGCGAGGCGATCGCGGCCGGCGAGCTGGTGCCCGGCGAGAAGCTGCCGCCGACGCGCGAACTGGCGGAGCTCGCGGGCGTGAACCACCTCACCGCGGTTCGCGTCTACCGCCGCCTGCGCGAGCTGGGCCTGGTCACCTCCCAGGTCGGGCGCGGCACGTTCGTCCGCGACTCGGCCCCGGCCGTCCAGCCGGACTGGGCCGAGGACGACGCGGACTGGCAGCGCTACGTGCTGCCGCCGATCACGGAGAGCGCCGGGGACCGGGCGATGGACGAGATGTACCGGCACTCCCAGGCCCGCGGCCTGATCCCCCTCTCGGTCGGCTATCCCTCGGCCGAGCTCTTTCCCTTCGCGGAGATCCAGCGCGCGATGTCGGAGGGGCTCGAGGGCGTCGGCAGCCGGGCGCTCCAGTACACGGACATCGCCGGCCTGCCGGAGCTGGTCGACCAGGTCGCCGCGCTCTCGGCCGAGCGAGGGGCACCGGAGGATCCGTCCAACATCCTGATCACCACCGGCGCCCGTCAGGCCCTCACCCTGGTCGCGCGCGCCCTGCTCCGTCCCGGTGACGTCGCCGCCTGCGAGTCGCCCAGCTTCATGGGGGTGATCGAGTCCCTCAAGGACACCGGCGCGCGGCTGATGTCGGTGCCGGTGGACTCGGACGGGCTCGACACGAACGTGCTCGAGCAGCTCCTCGCCCGGCAGGAGATCAAGGTCCTCGCCCTGCAGACGCGCTGCCACAACCCGACCGGAGTGGATCTATCCCCCGGCCGGCGGGCGCACCTGATCGAGCTCGCCCGGCGCCACGGCTTCTTCATCCTCGAGGACGGCCTCTACGCCGACCTGCGCTTCGAGGGCGAGGACCCGGGCGCGCTCCGACGCGAGGCGCCCAGCCACGTGATCTACGTGGACTCGTTCTCGAAGATCGTCAGCGGCGGACTGCGCGTCGGCTGGGTGGCTTCCAGCGGGCCCGTGCGGGACCGCCTCCTGCGGGCGAAGCGCACGGACGACATGCACTCGCCGACGCTCACCCAGCTCGCGCTCGCGCGCTTTCTGGCGGCCGGCGGCTACCAGGACCACCTCGTGCGGGCGCGCGACTTCTATCGCGAGCGCCGTGACGCGCTCCACGAGGGGGTTACGCGGCACCTCGGCGGGCTGGTCGCGGCCGAGCTGCCGGGCGGCGGGGGACACCTCTGGCTCACCCTGGGCGTCTCGGTCGACGAGGGCGAGCTGATGACCGAGGCGGTGCGCAACGGCGTCACCTTCGTGCCCGGCAGCGCGGTCATCCCCGAGCCCGACGTCGGGACGCACATGCGCCTCTCCTACGGCTTCCTCGACCCCGAGAAGCTGGTCGAGGGGGCTCGCCGCCTCGGCCGCGCGATTCGGGCCGCCGGGGAGCAGCCGGCGGTCAGCGCGGGGCTCCCGATCGCCTGAGCGGTCGCTTGCCCGCACAACCTCCGCGCAACCCTTCTTGCGCCGGAAAGGGATAGAAATAGGGCGCGACGTTCAAGGAGGGCCTGAGGGAGGGCTCTACAGGACAGGAGGAATTGGATGCGAGGTCTCAAGCAGTGGAGGTTCCTCGCCGCTGGGGTTGGGCTGGCATTGGTGCTCGGTCTGGCCGCCTGCGGCGGAAGCGACAACGACAACGGCGGCGGCGGTGGAACCGTCGATCTGAAGATCGGCGACTCGATCCCGCTGACCGGTGACCTTTCCGACTACGGCCCGCCCGGCCAGAAGGCGTCCGACCTGGCCGTCTCGGTGATCAACAAGGCGATCCAGCAGGCCGGCGTGGATGACAAGGTGAGCGTCACGCACGAGGACAACGAGACCAACCCGCAGGCCGCCGTTCAGGCTGCCCGCAAGCTGGTCGACTCCGATGGCGCGAGTTGCATCACCGGCGCCTGGGCCTCGTCGGACACGATCCCGACCGCGCAGTCGGTCTCGATCCCGGACGGCGTGCTCCAGATCTCGCCGGCTTCGACGAGCGACGAGATCACGGACCTGAACGACGACGGGCTCGTCAACCGGACGGCGCCGCCGGACTCGTTCCAGGGCCCGACGCTCGCCAACGCGATCGCGAGCTCCCTGGGCGGCGCCCAGGGCAAGACGGTGAACATCGGCGCTCGTAACGACGCCTATGGCACCGGCCTGACGCAGACCTTCGGCGACGCCTGGAAGGACCTGGGCGGCTCCGTCGGCCAGCAGGTGATCTATGACCCGGAGCAGCCGAGCTATGACTCGGAGGCCCAGCAGATCACCTCGGGCAACCCCGATGCGATCGTGATCATCGATTTCCCGGAGACCTTCGTGAAGGTGGCTCCCGCCCTGCAGCGCACGGGCAACTGGGATCCGACGAAGGCCTGGGGAACCGACGGGCTCGGCTCGAGCTCGCTGACCGACGACGTTCCCGCCAACATCGTCGAGGGCATGCACGGCACCGCGCCGGGCTCCCCCGACAAGGGCGAGGCCTCGACGGCCTTCGACACGCTCTACAGGAGCACGGATCCGAAGGACGTCGACCGTCAGACGTTCGACGCTCAGCAGTTCGACGCGACGGTCCTCTGCTATCTGGCAGCGGTCGCCGCGGGTTCGACCGACGGCAAGGACATGGCGGAGAAGGTTCAGGACGTGAGCGCTCCGCCCGGCACGCCGTACACCTGGGAGCAGCTGCCCGAGGCCATCAAGGCCCTCAAGGCAGGCCAGGACATCGACTACCAGGGTGCCTCCGGCGCCATCGACATGGATGAGGCCGGGGATGCCACCGCGGGTGTCTATGACATCTACGAGTTCAAGAGTGGCAACCTGGAGATCGTCGGCGAGCAGCAGGTGGTCAACCCCAACAAGTAGTCGGAGTTGAAGCGGGCCGAACGGCTCGCGGATGGAGCGGCCGGGGCGAGAGCCCCGGCCGTTTCAGTTCTGGGTGGCGTCGATCCGCGCGGTGCCGCCGAGGTAGAGCTCGGCCACCTTCGGGTCCTTGAGCAGCTGCTCGCCGGGCCCCTCGAAGCGGTTCTGCCCGAGGTCGAGGACGTAGCCGCGCGTCGACATGCCGAGCGCGCGGCGAGCGTTCTGCTCGACCATCACGATCGTCACGCCGTGACGGTTGATCTCCGCGATCTTCTCGAAGATCGCCTCGACGAACGCGGGCGCGAGCCCGGCCGAGGGCTCGTCCAGCAGCAACACCTTCGGGTCCGGCATCAGCGCCCGCGCCATCGCGAGCATCTGCCGCTCGCCGCCGGACATCGTCCCGGCGGCCTGCCGGCGCCGCTCGCCCAGTCGCGGGAAAAGCTCGTACATGTCGCCCATCCGCTTGCGGGTGGTGCTGCGCTCGAGCGCACCCATCTCGAGGTTCTCGTCGACCGAGAGGGTCTCGAAGACGTTGTCCAGCTGCGGCACGTAGCTCATGCCGCGCCGCGTGATCAGGTGGGGCCGGAGCCCGGTGAGGTCCTCGCCGCGCAGCATGACGCGGCCGCGCCGGGGCGCGAGCAGCCCGAAGACGGACTTGATCAGCGTGGACTTGCCCGCGCCATTCGGCCCGATCACCGTGACGATCTCGCCATCCCTCACCGTCAGATCGACGCCGGTGAGGATGTCGACCTCGGGCACGTAGCCGGTGACCAAGCCGACGACCTCGAGCACCGCTCCGTTGGCCTGCCCGTCGCTCACTCGCCCGAGCTCCCCGCCGCGGCGGGCTCGCCCGCGACCTCACCTAGGTAGGCGTCGATCACGCGCTTGTCCCTGCGCACCTCGTGGGGCTCACCCTCCGCGATCACCCGGCCCTCGGCCATCACCACGACCCGGTCCGAGTGGTTCATCACGACCTCCATGTCGTGCTCGATGAACAGGATCGACACGCCCATCTCGCGGCGCAGTCCCTGCATGTGGTCGAGCAGGCGCCGGCCGAGCGTCGGGTTGATCCCGGCCATCGGCTCGTCGAGCAGCAGGAGGGTCGGCTCAGCCATCAGCGCGCGCGCCAGCTCGAGCAGCTTCCGCTGCCCGCCGGAGAGCGTGCCGGCGTAGTCCTCGGCGAGATCGCTCAGGTTGAAGATCCCGAGCAGCTCCATCGCCTGCTTGCGAACCTGGTTCTCGCGCTGCCGGACGGCGCGAGGGTGGATGAAGAGGTTGCGGATGTGCTCACCCGGCTGGTCCCGGGCGGCGAGCATCATGTTGTCGATCACCGGCATCGCGGCGAGCGCCTTGGTGATCTGGAAGGTGCGGACCATCCCCTTGCGCGCGATCGCGTAGGGGTGCTCGCCGAGGATCTCCTCCCCGTGGAAGCTCACCGACCCCCGGTCGCCCTTGTAGAAGCCGGTCAGCACGTTGAAGAGCGTCGTCTTGCCCGCCCCGTTGGGCCCGATCAGCGCGGTTATCCGCCCCTCGCCGACGCTCATGGTCGCGCCGTTCACGGCGCGGATACCGCCGAAGCGCTTGACCACGTCCTCCACCTCCAGCAGGGTGCGCCCGTTGCCGGCGGCGTCATTCACCGAGGACCATCTCCTCGCGCTTGCCGAACAGGCCCTGCGGCCGGAAGGCCATCAGGCCGATCAGCAGCAGCCCGGTGATCGCTAATCGGATGGCCGCGATGCGGGTCTCCGTGAAGGGCGGGTCCGGCAGGTCGATGAACCGGGTGCCCTCGAGCACGAACCAGAAGAGGACCGAGCCGACCGCGACCCCGCGATAGCTCCCCAGGCCGCCGAGGATCAGCACGCTGAAGGCGAAGAAGGTCACCAGCGGCTCGAAGTCGAGCGGGTGCACCGTCGCCAGGTTGAGCGCGAGGAAGAAGCCCCCGATCGCGCCCAGGCAGGCCGAGATCGCCAGGGACTGGAGCTTGTAGAGCAGGGTGTTCTTGCCGAGCGCCTGCGCCGCGTCCTCGTCCTCGCGGATCGCGCGCAACACTCGTCCCCACGGCGTGCCCTGGAGCCGGCGGAGCAGGAACGTCGCCACGGCGACGGTGACCCAGATGACGATCAGCAGCGGGAACAGCGCATCGGGGTCGCCCCAGAAGTTGGAGACGAAGTTGTTGATGTGGTCCGAGACGTCCCGCCAGGCGTTCGTGTAGCAGTTCGAAGGGTCGTTGACGTCGCAGAAGAGGCCCTGGTTGCCCCCCGTCAGCCCGCGCGCGTTCTGGGCGAAGAGGCGAACCACCTCGGCCATCGCGATCGTGGCGATCGCGAAGTAGTCCGCGCGCAGGCGCAGCGCCGGCAGGCCGACGATGACGCCGAAGATCATCGCCGCGAGCACCGCGCAGGGCAGCGAGAGCCAGAACGAGAAGCCCGCCTTGAGCACGAGGATGGCCATCGTGTAGGCGCCGATCGCCATGAAGGCGGCCTGACCGAAGTTGACGATGCCGGTGAACCCGGTGTTGAGCTGGAGCCCGAGCGCGACGATCGCGTAGGTCCCCGCGATCACGCCGACGCTGATCCAGAAGCTGGCGTTCGTGATGGCGTCGAAGGTGACCGCGACGAGCATGGTCAGATCGCCTTCGCCTTGCCGAAGATGCCCTGCGGCCGGAGGATCAGGACGATGATCAGCACCAAGAAGCCGACGGCGGTCTTCCAGCGCGCGTCGATGACCAGCGTGGACCACTCGGTCATCACCCCGATCACCATGCCCGCGGCGAGCGCCCCGAACGCGTCACCGATGCCGCCGAGGATCACGGCGGCGAAGATCGGGAGCAGCAGCTCGAAGCCCATCTCCGGCTTCAGGTTGGTGGTAGCGGCCGCGAGCACGCCGGCCAGGCCGGCCAGGGCCCCGGCGAAGATCCAGGTGTACGTGATCACCCGGCCGGTGTCGATCCCGGCCGTCTCCGCGAGCTCGAGGTCGTCGGAGAGCGCCCGCATCCGCTTGCCCAGCAGGGTGAGCCGCAGCATCAACCCGATGCCGACCAGGACGACGACGCCGACGATGACCACGATCAGCTGCGTCTGGCCGATCCGCAGCCCGAGAAAGTCGACGGTGCTGGTGCTGTTGACGTCCAGCACCCGGATGTCGGTGCTCCAGAACCACTGGATGATCGCGCGCAGCAGGAAGGCGAGGCCGATCGACATCAGGATCAGCTGCAGGAGGCCGGCGTGCTTGTTCCGCATCGGCCGCCAGAGCACGCGCTCGAGCAGCAGCCCGAGGATCGCGGTCGC
The DNA here is from genome assembly GCA_036557385.1 of Solirubrobacterales bacterium. Classification (GTDB taxonomy): domain Bacteria; phylum Actinomycetota; class Thermoleophilia; order Solirubrobacterales; family 70-9; genus DASUPK01. Next base: position 13,842 of record DATBHQ010000214.1, read on the forward strand.
CACCATCGCCCAGAAGACCCCGACCACCAGCGGCATGCCCCAGGTGACGTTGACCAGGTAGGCCATGTAGGCGCCGAAGGTGAGGAAGTCACCGTGGGCGAAGTTGACCAGCTTGAGGATCCCGTAGACGAGCGTGAGCCCCACGGCGCCGAGCGCGTAGATCGAGCCGAGGGAGAGCCCGTTGATCCCGGTCTGGGCGACCGCGTGGAGCCCGTTGGTGATCACCAGCGCCAGGAAGATCGCAACGATCACCAGAACGCCGACCACCCACGGTCGTTCCAGACTCTCCTTGAGCCTTGCGCCGATTGCGGGCGGCGCGGGCTCGGCCAGCGGACCGGCCTCCATGGCCAGCAATCTATCCACGACGCGGGGGGTCGTACACCTCGGCCCCCTCAGATCCCCCGAAAGGGGGTGTGCGGAGTGCTCGCTAGGGTGCGGTCCATGGACGATCTCGATCGCGCGGTGCGCGCCGTCGTGCACGACTGTCTGGGCGTGAAGGAGGGCGAGGAGGCCCTGGTCGTCTGCAATCCGGTCACGCAGCGGCTCGGTGAGCGGCTGCGGGAGGAGGCCGGGGCGGCCGGGGCCGACGCCGTCCTCACCGTGATCTCCGAGCGGCCCTCCCACGGCGCCGAGCCGCCGCGGCCGGTCGCCGAGGCGATGTCCGCCGCCGACGTCGTGATGGCGCCGACGGTCCAGTCGCTCTCTCACACCGCCGCGCGCAAGCGCGCGAGCGACGCCGGCGTCCGCTGCGCGACCCTCCCGGGCGTGACCGAGGAGATGCTCGCGCGGGTGATGAGCGCCGACATGGAGGGCCTGCGGCGCAAGGGCCACGCCGTCACCGAGGCGCTGGACGGCGCGTCGGAGGCGCGGATCAGCGACGCGAACGGCACCGACCTGCGGCTCGACCTGGCCGGGCGCGAGGCGATCCCCGACGCGGGTGAGCTCACCGCGCGCGGCGCCTTCGGCAACCTGCCCTGCGGCGAGAGCTTCATCTCGCCGACCGGCGGCGACGGGAGCCTCGTCATCGACGGCTCGCTCGCGGGCGTCGGCCTGGTGGACGAGCCGGTCGCGATGGTCGTCGAGGGAGGCCACCTGACCTCCGCCCGGGGCGGCGCCGGCATGGCCTTCATGGAGCTGCTCACCGTGCACGGCGAGGAGGCGACCACGATCGCCGAGCTCGGCATCGGGACGAACGAGAGGGCGATCCTGACCGGCGAGGTGCTGGAGGACGAGAAGATCCAGGGCACCTGCCACATCGCCTTCGGCGCTTCAGCGGGGATCGGCGGCACGGTCCAGGTGCCGGTGCATCTCGACTGCGTGGTGATGAAGCCGACCCTCGAGCTGGACGGCGAAGCGATCATCCGGGACGGCGAGCTCCTGGTCCGGTGAGCGATTCGGGCTCCGCCGGCGAGGGCCGCCTGCCGCTGGTCGCTGTTCCCAACTTCTCCGAGGGTCGCAGCGAGCGGGTGATCGGGACGCTCGAGGCGACGCTCGCCGGCGACGCCCGGGTCCTCAACCGGCACTTCGACCCCGAGCACAACCGCTGCGTCTTCACGATCGCGGCGCAGCCCGAGAAGCTGGTGGAGGCGCTGGTGGCCGGGGCCGAGGAGGCGCTCAACGTGATCGACCTGCGCGGCTACCGCGGCCTGCACCCTCATATCGGGGCGTTCGACGTCTGTCCGGTCGTCTGGCAGGAGGAGGCCGGGCACGACGAGGCGGTCGCGGTGGCGCGCAAGGCCGCCGAGGGGATCGCGGGCCTCGGCATCCCGGTGTTCTTCTACGGCGAGCTGGCGAGCAGCCCCGAGCGGGCCGAGCGGGCCTACTTCCGGCGGGGCGGGCCGACGGAGCTCGCGCAGCGGATGGGATCGGGGGAGCTCCCGCCCGACCTGGGTCCGCCCGAGCCGCACCCGACGGCCGGCGCGACGTTGGTCACCGCGCGGGAGCCCCTGGTCGCCTTCAACGTCGAGCTCGACACGCCGGACCCGGAGGTCGCCAAGGCGGTGGCGGCGGGGCTGCGGGAGGCCGGCGGCGGCCTCGCAGGGGTGCGCGCGCTCGGGCTTCCCCGCGAGAAGGGGCAGTGCCAGGTCTCGATGAACGTCCAGGACCCGATCGGCGTGCCGCTCGCCAGGGTGATCGAGGAGATCAAGCGGCTCGCCGCGGAGCACGGCGCGCGGCCGGTCGAGGCGGAGCTCGTGGGGCTCGCGCCGGAGGCCGCCTTCGAGGGCTATCCGGATGACGTGCCGATCAGGGGCTTCGACCCGATGCGCGACATCATCGAGAACGTGCTCGGCTAGCCTCCACCTGATGGCCCAGACCAAGAAGAAGCGCCGCCGCAAGCATCGCGGCACCCAGGGCGGGCGGATCGACCGGCGGCCCGCTCGCGGCCGGCCTCGGAACCGCGCCGAGGCGCAGGCTCGGGCTCGCGGCGGACGAGGCAAGAAGAAGTCCGGTGGCGCTCGCGTACCGGAGCCGGCGAGCTGGTCGAGCGCGTTCAAGAAGGGCGGGATCGCGGCCGTCCTCTTCGTCGTGCTGGTCTCCCTCTTCGGGACGAGTCCGGTGGCGGCGATCGCCATCGGGTTCCTGATGCTCGGCTTCTACGTGCCGATGGCCTACATGCTCGACCGCTTCATGTATCAGCGCTACCTCCGCAAGGAGGCGCAGAAGCGTGCCGAGCGCGACGCCCAGCGCGGGCGCACCCAGCAGACCGAGGGCTGACCGTGGACGTCCGGATGCTGACGGTGGGGCAGATCGCCGAGAACTGCTTCCTGTTCCGGCGGGACGGCTCAGACCGCGCCCTGATCGTCGATCCGGGTGACGAGGCGCCGCGGATCCTCCAGGCGACCGAGGAGCTCGGGGTGACGATCGATGGAATCCTGCTCACGCACACCCACTTCGACCACATCGGCGCGGTGGCGCCGGTCGCGAAGGCGACTGGCGCTCCGGTCTGGTGCCCCGAGATCGAGACGCCGGTGCTCGCCGACATCAACTCGTTCGTCCCCTGGCCGGGATTCGGCCCCTACGAGAGCTACGAGGCCGAACACACCGTGACGGGCGGGGAGAAGCTCGAGCTCGCCGGGATGGAGATCGACGTGATCTTCACGCCGGGCCACAGCCCGGGCCACGTGACCTACTCGGTGCGCGAAGAGGCCGCGATGTTCTCCGGCGACGTCCTCTTCCAGGGCTCGGTGGGACGGACCGACCTCCCCGGCGGGGACTGGGCGACGCTGCTCGAGTCGATCCGGACGCTGGTCGACTCGCACCCGCCCGAGACCACCGTCTATCCGGGCCACATGGGAGTCACGACGCTGGGCGCGGAGCGGGCCACGAACCCCTTCCTGGCCGAGTTGGCGCGGTAGCGCCGGTTAGTCTCGCCACATGACCGAGCGCTTTGCGGCCCCTCGGGGCACCTTCGACGTGCTGCCCGAGCAGGAGCCGGTTCGCCGCCGGATCGCCGAGGTTGCGCAGCGCACCCTGGAGGCGGCCGGTTACGGCCGGATCGAGACCCCGATCTTCGAGGACACCGACCTCTTCGCGCGCGGCGTCGGGGAGTCCACAGACATCGTCCAGAAGCAGATGTTCACCTTCACCGACCAGGGAGGCCGGTCCCTGACCCTGCGGCCGGAGGCGACAGCGTCGGTCTGCCGGGCCTACCTCGAGCACGGCATGCAGAAGCTGGCGCAGCCGGTGAAGCTCTGGACCGACGGACCCTTCTTCCGCCACGAGCGGCCCCAGGCGGGCCGCTTCCGCCAGTTCGCGCAGATCGACGCGGAGGTGATCGGCTCGGACACCGCGCTGGTCGACGCCGAGCTGATCCTGCTGGCGAGCGACATCATCGGCGCGCTCGGGGTGGAGGGGGTGCGCCTCAAGCTGTCGAGCCTGGGGACTCCGGCCACCCGGGCCGCGTACCTCGATGAGCTTCGCGGCTACCTGCGCGACCACGAGAGCGACCTCTCAGAGGAGGTGCGCAACCGGATCGACCTCAACCCCCTCCGCGCCTTCGACGCCGATCACGAGGGCACCCGAAATGTGATGGCGGAGGCGCCGATCCTGCTCGACCGCCTGGACGCCGAGGACGCCGAGCACTTCGCCGAGGTGCGCCGGCTGCTCGACGCGAATGAGGTCTCGTATGAGATTGACGCGACCCTGGTCCGCGGGCTCGACTACTACACGCGGACCGTCTTCGAGTTCGACTGCGAGCGGCTGGGGGCCCAGTCCGGGATCGGCGGCGGCGGCCGCTACGACGGCCTGGTCGAGCTCATCGGCGGGCCGCCGACGCCCGCGAACGGCTGGGCGCTGGGCGTGGACCGGATCGCCCTCGCGCTCGAGCAGTCAGAGGCCGAGGAGCCGGAGCGCGACGGCGTCTTCGTCGTCGCCGCTGACGATGACCGCGACACCGCGCTGGCTCTCGTCACGGAGCTGCGCCGCGCGGGCCTGGATGCCGACCTCGACCTCGCGGGTCGGGCGACCAAGGGACAGATGAAGCAGGCCGACAGGGTCGGCGCCCGCTACGCGCTGATTCTCGGCGACGGCGGTGCCACCCTTCGCGACATGACCTCGGGCACCGAACGGCAGGTCGATACCGCGACGGTGGTTGAAACACTCTCGTCGCGATGAGCGACGGCTTCCCCGCCCTGCGGCCCAACGAGTACCGAGATACCTGGTGCGGCCAGGTGCTGCCCGACCGAGTCGAGTCGGAGGTCCGGGTGGCGGGCTGGGTCCACCGGCGGCGCGACCACGGCGGGCTCGTCTTCATCGACCTGCGGGACCGCACCGGCCTCGTGCAGCTGGTCTTCAACCCGGACGAGGCTGGGGAGGCCTTCAGGCTGGGTCATGAGCTGCGCGCCGAGGACGTGCTGAGCGCGAGCGGCGCGGTGGTGAAGCGCTCTCCCGACACGGTCAACCCCGATCTGCCCACCGGGGAGGTCGAGATCCGCGTGGCCGACGCACGGCTGCTCTCCGACGCCGACACGCCCCCCTTCGAGATCGAGTCCTTCTCCGGCGAGACGAGCGAGGAGATGCGGCTCCGCTACCGCTACCTCGACCTGCGCCGGGACCGGATGCGCCAGGCGCTCGAGCTGCGCCACAGGGTGGCCTCGGCGATGCGCGAGTTCCTCTCCGGCGAGGGCTTCGTGGAGATCGAGACGCCGGTACTCACCCGCTCCACGCCGGAGGGAGCGCGGGACTTCCTCGTGCCCAGCCGGCTCCAGCGCGGCTCGTTCTACGCCCTGCCGCAGTCCCCGCAGCTCTTCAAGCAGCTGCTGATGATCGGCGGCTTCGAGCGGTATTTTCAGATCGCGCGCTGTTTCAGGGACGAGGATCTGCGCGCGGACCGACAACCGGACTTCACGCAGCTGGACATCGAGATGTCCTTCGTCGACACCGACGACGTGATCGATCTGAACGAGCGCCTGCTCGCGTTCGTGCTGGGCAGCTGCGGCGCCGAGGTCTCGGTGCCGATGCGGCGGATTTCCTACGACGAGGCGATCGACCGCTACGGCACCGACAAGCCGGACCTGCGCTTCGGCCTCGAGCTCCGCGGGCTCACCGAGGTCTTTCGCGGCTCCGAGTTCAACGCCTTCCGCCAGGCGATCGAGGGCGGCGCGGTCGTGCGCGGCCTGAATGCCGGGGCGCGGGAGATGTCCCGCGCCGACCTCGACGGGCTGGTCGCGGAGGCGACCGAGCTGGGGGCGAAGGGACTCGTCTGGGCTGTCGTCGAGGCGGACGGGTGGCGCTCGCCCGTCGCCAAGTTCCTCTCGGCAGAGGAGATCGCCGCGGCGAATCAGGAGCTCGGAGCGAGCGAGGGCGACGTCCTGCTGATCGTCGCCGATGCCCCGCTGCTCTCCGCCGAGGTCCTCGGCGAGCTGCGCCGGCGGCTGGGGGACCGGCTCGGCCTGATCGACCCGGAGGCCGACGAGCTCACCTGGGTCGTGGACTGGCCGCTGCTCGGCTGGGCAGCCGACGAGGAACGCTGGGACCCGCACAACCACCCGTTCACCTCGCCCGACGGCGAGTTCGACCCCGATGATCCAGGCGCCGCGCGGGCCAAGGCCTATGACGTCGTCTGGAACGGATGGGAGATTGGTGGTGGCTCGATCCGCATCAGCGACCCCGAGGTGCAGCGCAAGGTGTTCGGAGCGATCGGAATCGACGAGCGAGAGGCCGAGGAGCGCTTCGGCTTCCTGCTCGACGCGCTCCGCTACGGCGCCCCGCCTCACGGGGGGATCGCCTACGGGCTCGACCGGATGGTCGCCCTGCTCCATCGCACCGACTCGATCCGGGACGTGATCGCGTTCCCCAAGACGGCGTCGGGCACCGATCCGCTCACCGGGGCGCCGGCCCCGGTCGACGAGCGTCAACTGCGGGAGCTGGGGATCTCCGTGAGAAGCGGGGGCGGAAGGGCCTAGGTCGATGGAAGGCCGCCTTCCGCCCGACGACGACGACCTCTTCGAGTGGACCGATGCGCCCGCGCACCCGCCCCGGCGGGAGCGCGGCGGCGGGACGAGCCAGGGCTCGGGGGACGACCAATCCGACCGACCGGCCACCGGGCTGGGCGAGACGGAGGAGCGACGCCGGGTCCGCCGCGGCGACACCGGCTCCTTCGAGGCGATACGAGAGGGGATCGCCGAGCGGCGCCGGGAGCGGGAGGAGACCGGGGAGTTCGAGCGCAGCGGACGCCCCCCGCCTCCCGGGCGGCGAGGGCGCCATCGCGACCTGCCGGCGCGGGTGCGCCGCCGACAGGCCT
>DATBHQ010000215.1:0-7381 GCA_036557385.1 Solirubrobacterales bacterium
CTCGAATCAGGAGATGGAGCAGACGATTCGGCGTGACCAGGAGCGCCACTACGGCAGGGTCGTCGATCGGCCGCGCCACACGATGCAGATCGACTGGTACATCTACGAGCACGACATCTGGAACCGCGAGCTGCCGGCGGGCCGGGAGCGCGCCGCCCAGGGCATGGCGCCGAAGCTCGGCGGCAGGGCTCGCACCGAGGAGACGGCAGCTGCCTGAGAAGGCTGACGTCTCCTTCCCCAGCCACGGGGAGAGCTGCGCCGCCTGGCACCTGGTCGGCGAGGGCGATGCGTTCGCCGGCGAGGGCGGGCGCCCCTGCGTGGTGATGGCGCACGGCTTCGGCGGCACCAAGGACTCCGGCCTGCTCCCCTTCGCCGAGGCGTTCGCCGAGGCCGGCCTCGACGTGCTGCTCTTCGACTATCGCTGCTTCGGCGAGTCGAGCGGCGAGCCGCGGCAGTGGGCCCAGCCCTCACGGCACCGGGAGGACTACGCGGCCGCGGTCGAGTACGCCCGCGGCCTGGACGGCGTCGATCCGGAGCGGATCGTGCTCTGGGGCACGTCCTGGTCGGGGGGCCATGTGATCTACGTCGCGGCGGAGGACCCCGGGATCGCGGCGATCATCTCTCAGACCCCGGATCTGGACGGCGTCCGGACCCTCGAGCAGGTCCGCCGCTACGCCGGCCTCGGCTACCAGCTTCGCCTGGCCCTGTTGGGGCTCAGGGACGGGATCGGGTCTCTGCGGGGCCGCGACCCGCTGATGGTCCCGATCGTCGGGCGGCCCGGCGAGCTCGCGGCGATGAGCAGCGAGGAAGCGGAACCCGGGATGCTCGCGATCGCCGGCACGACCTGGCGGAACGAGGTCACCGCCCGCGGGGCGTCGGCGGAGATGCTCAACCGGCCGACCACGCGGATCGAGCAGGTTCGCTGCCCGATCCTGGTGCAGATCGCCGATCGGGACTCGGTCGCGCCGGCGGCCGCTTCGCGCGCCGCCGCCTGGCGGGCGAAGGGCCGTGTCGAGGTCCGCGAGTATCCGTGCGCTCACTTCGACATCTATCTCGACTGGCGCGAGCGGGCGATCGCCGACCAGCTCCACTTCCTCCGCCGCCACCTCGGCCCGGTCGAGAGCCCGGAGAAGCGGGCGGCTACGCTCAAAGCATGATCAGCGACGTAAGCGAGCAGGACTTCCAGCAGAAGGTCATCGAGCGCTCCAAGCAGGTGCCGGTGGTCGTCGACTTCTGGGCGGAGTGGTGCGGCCCGTGCCGGACGCTCGGCCCCGCGCTGGAGAAGGCGATCAACGAGCGCGACGGCGAGATCGAGCTGGCGAAGCTCGACACCGACCGGAACCCGAACCTCGCCCAGCAGTTCCAGATCGCGAGCATCCCCGCCGTCAAGGCGTTCAAGGACGGCGAGGTGGTCGCCGAGTTCATCGGCGCGATCCCCCCGGCGCGGATCGAGGAGTTCCTCAACCAGATCGTCCCGTCCGAGGCCGATCGCCTGGCGGACTCGGATGACGAGGAATCCCTGCGGAAGGCCCTGGAGCTGGATCCCCGTCAGGCCCCGGCTGCGACCAAGCTCGGACGGATCCTCTTGGCGCGCGGCGAGGCTGGCGAGGCGCTCGAGCTCCTCCGCCCCTTCCCCCACGACTTCGTCGCCGACGGACTCGCCGCTCGGGCGGAGCTCTCGATCTCCCAGAACGGCGCGACTCCAAACGAGCTCCAGGAGGCATTCTCGGCCTGGGACGACGGCGACTCCGAAGTGGCGCTGGAGAAGCTGCAGGACGCGCTCTCGGGCGAGCAGGACGCGGGAGGCAAGGACCTGCTGCGCCGCGTGATGGTCGCGATCTTCACCGAGCTCGGCGCCGACCACCCGCTCGCGCGTGAGCACCGCCGCCGCCTGGCGGCCGCGCTCAACTAGCTACGCCGGCGGCTTCTCCGGCGTCGCGGGCACGGCGACCTCGATCGGGATGCCGAGCGCCTCGGCCTCCTCGATGCCCTCTCCCTCCTGGTCGCGGGAGCAGATGATCCGGAAGGAGCCGGTGCCGAGCTCGGGGTCCGGGACGATCGGGAGGCCGCGAATCTCCTCCCAGCCGAGCCGCTCGCACTCGAAGGGGTTCATGCGGACCTCGCTGGCCGGGAACGGGCAGTTGGAGTTGTGCTGGTCGATCGCCCGTGAGATCGCCTCGAGGTTCTTTGCCTCCGCGCTCGTCACCGTCTCGCAACATAGCGCCCTCCGTCGGAGCCGGGGCCTAGTCTCGGAAGGTCGCAGGTGATCGCCCACGTCGACATGGACGCCTTCTACGTCTCGGTAGAGATGCTCCGGCATCCGGAACTGCGCGGCAAGCCGGTGGTGGTCGCCTACGACGGCCCGCGCGGCGTCGTGACTACGGCCTCCTACGCGGCGCGCAAGTTCGGAGTGCACTCCGCGCTGCCGCTGGTCACAGCGCGTCGGCGCTGCCCTGAGCTGATCGTGCTGCCGGTCGACATGCAGCTCTACCGGCGCGGCTCGATCAAGGTGATGGAGACGCTGCGGGAGTTCTCGGACGTGGTCGAGGTCGTGGGGATGGACGAGGCCTACGTCGACCTCTCCGGCTCCCCCGTCCCCCAGTCCCGCGCCCAGGAGATCAAGCGGCGGATCAGGGAGGTGACCCGCCTGGTCTGCTCGATCGGCCTGGCGCCGAACAAGCTGATGGCCAAGATCGCCTCGGACCTGGACAAGCCCGACGGCTTCTTCGTCCTCGACGAGGCCAGCTGGTTCGACGTCGTCGGGGCGAAGCCGGCCAAGCTCCTGCCCGGCGTCGGACCCCGCACCGACGAGCGGCTGCGCTCCATCGGAATCGAGACCGTCGCCCAGCTCGCCGAGGCCGACCCGGGGCTGCTCGAGTCGACCTTCGGGCTCCGGCACGGCGCCGGCCTACGCGATCGCGCCTGCGGCGTCGGCAGCACCAACCTGAACGAGGAGGTCAAGCGCAAGTCGGAGAGCCGCGAGACGACCTTTCCCGCGGACGTCACCGATCGCCAGGCGCTCCGCGAGACCGTCGACCGCCTGGCGCGTTCGGTCTGCGAGAGCCTGGGCTCGAACGGCCGCCGCGGCCGGACCGTCGTCCTCAAGATCCGCCTGCGGCCGTTCAAGACCTACACGCGCTCGCGCACCCTGCCCGCCCACACCGCCGAGCCGGAGACCGTTGCCAGCACCGCGCTCGAGCTGCTCGAGCGGTTCGATCCGCAGACGCCGGTCCGGCTCGTGGGCGTGGGCGTGGCCGGGCTGGTGGGCGGCGAGGATCGCCACCCCCAGCCCGGACCAACACCACACGGGTTGCTCTTCGGCTGACGCCTCCGAGCACCCTCGCCTCAATTAACGGGTGGTCAGCACGGTCCCGACTGGCGGGAAGCCGAGCCTCGCCTTGGTCGCCGCGGTCAGGTCGTACTCGCGGTTGCCCGCATACGGGCCACGGTCGATCACCGGGACGGTGAGCGTGTGGCCGTGGTAGCGGAGCGTGACCTTGGCGCCGCAGGGCAGCGTCTTGTTCGCGACGCCCAGCTTGCCGGGCGTCAGCGTCCCGCCGCAGGCGACGCCGTTGCCGTACAGGCCGGGGCCGTAGTACGAGGCCTCCGCCGGTCGGTAGGCGTTCACCCGCAGGCGGTGCGAGCGGACGGGCAAGCCCGCCACCCGCGCACGCGCCGTGTACACCCCGGAACTCGGGGCGCGCCACCGCACCTTGTAGGCGCCGTTGCCGTGGCTGTGCGTGCGGAGCCGATGGCCCCCCACCCTCACCACGACGCGGTGGCTGCCCCCCGGAGAGACGCGGCCGCGGAAGGTGACCGCCCTGTGGGCCATCACGTTACGCCGGGCCTTCAGGCTCACCGCGGTGGGGGCGCTCGCGGCGCTCGCCTCAGGACCACTGCCGGTCAGTGCCGGTACGGAGTCTTGGGCGCCCGCGATCCCTGCCGTGATCATCATTCCCATGGCGGGCAGCAGCGCTAGCGCGGCCCGCCTCCGCTTCCAACGGAAGCGACGCAAAGCAATACACCTTGCCTCTCGTTCGCCGACGGGGTTAGCTGACGGGCTCGCGGCACGAGTGACGTGCCGTTAGGAGCGGATCACCGCTCCATTCGCCCCGGTACTGATTGGGTCCCCCGCTCGCGCGATGTCCGTCAGCGCGATTAGGCGGGTTGTTTGGCGACTTGAGGCGGGGCAGGGTAGGTGCGCAATTTGCGAATTTGTGTGACGGTCATCACAGGTGGTATGCGACCATCAGTGACCGTGACCGACCGCCTCACAGGCCTCGATTCCTCGTTCCTTCACCTGGAGCGAGACGGCACGCAGATGCACGTCGCCTCGACGACGCTGTTCGAGGGCCCGGCGCCTCCCTACGTGGACTTCCGCGACCACATCGGGTCACGGCTGCACCTGGTGCCGCGCTTCAGGCAGAAGGTGCGCTTCGTCCCCTTCGGGCAGGGGCGCCCGGTCTGGGTCGATGACCCGCACCTGAACCTCGGCTATCACGTGCGCCATACCTCGCTGCCCGAGCCGGGCTCCGAGCAGCAGCTCCGCACCCTCGCCGCCCGCATCTTCTCCCAGCAGCTCGACCGCTCGAAGCCCCTCTGGGAGATCTGGCTGATCGAAGGGCTGAAGGGCGGGCGCTTCGCGGTCGTGGGCAAGACGCACCACGCGATGGTCGATGGCGTCTCCGGCGTCGACATCACCACCGTCCTCTACGACCTCGAGCAGGACCCGGCCGAGAGCCCCGTGGAGTCCGAGCCGTGGGTCCCGGACCCCGAGCCGAACGGGGCGCACCTGCTGGCGGAATCGCTCGTCGAGCGGGCGATCGACCCGCGCGAGATCGCGCGCGGCCTGCGCCGGATCGTGCGAGGTCCCCGGCGCGCTCTCAGGCGGGCCGCCGACGCTGCAGTCGCGGCGGGCACCTTCGCCTGGACCGGAATCGGCGCACCAGACAGCCCCCTCAACTTCGACGTCGGGTCCCATCGGCGCTTCGCCTGGGTGCGCGCGTCGCTGGCCGACATCAAGCAGGTCAAGAACGAGCTCGGCGGGACCGTGAACGACGTCATCCTGACCGCCGTGGCCGGCGCGCTCGGGCGGTACATGCGCTCCCGCGGCCACCCGACCGTCGGGCTCGAGCTGCGCGCGATGGTGCCGGTCAGCGTGCGGACGGCGGAGCAGCGCGGCACGCTCGGCAACCAGGTCACGGCGATGATGGCCTCCCTGCCGGTCTGGTGCGAGGACCCGAGGCGCCGGATGGAGGTCGTCCGGACGTCGATGGGTGACCTGAAGCGATCGAAGCAGGCGGTGGGCGCGTCGCTGCTCACCCAGCTCGCCGACTTCGCGCCTCCGACGATCGCGGGTCAGGCGGCGCGCCTCCAGTCAAGGCAGCGCTTCTTCAACCTCGTCGTCACCAACATCCCCGGGCCCCAGTTCCCGCTCTATCTGATGGGGCGGCGGATGGAGCGGGTCTTCCCGATGGTGCCCCTGGCGAAGAACCAGGGCGTCTGCATCGGGATCATGAGCTACGACGGTCAGGTCAACTTCGGCCTGATCGGCGACTACGACGGGATGCCCGGCCTCGACGACCTCGCCGGCGACCTCGAGGCATCGATCGCCGAGCTGGTCGAGGCGGCAGGCGGCCGGCCCGGGCTCCTGCGGCGCTTCGCGCCCGGGAGCGCTCAGCTCCCAGCGCGCTCCTGAGCGAAGGCCTCGGTCAGGGTGACGCGCCTGGCGTCGCCCCAGACGGGTTCGTCGTAGCGGGCCCGGAGCATGATCTTCTGCAGCAGGTTCAGGTCCTCCTGGCGGGCGAGGTCGTAGCTCGAGCCCGACTCCGGGTCCGCGTGGCCGGGGTGAACCATCCACTCGGTCACGCCGGGCGGCGGGTTTCGGACCTCGGGCGGCTCGGCCGGCTGCTTGCTCTCCATGCGGCCGATCAGCAGGTCCTGGGTGTCGATGTTCCGCTCGCGCAGCCACTGGCGATGGTCGGGGTTGACCGAGCGGACGGGGGCGCCGATCTGCTGTGCGGTCTGCAGGACGGGCGTCGCCAGCTCCGGGCGCGCGTGACAGTGCTTGTGCCCGTTCAGGAACGAGGGCCAGCGCCCGAATAGGTCCCCGAACCGCTCCAGCTGGACCCGCAGCGCGGTTCGGGCCGGAGCCCCGCTGCGGGGGCCCCAGCGCCCCTCGAACTCGATGTGCAGGCCGATCTCGACCCCGGTCTCGAGCAGGGGCTCCGGATCGCAGTGCTCACGCTCGACCATGGCGGAGACGCAGTCGAGGGCCCCCATCTCGATCGCCTCGAGGATGCCCTCGTTGTAGGACGGCCAGTAGCCGTAGTCGTCGCCGGTGATCACCAGCATGGACATCGGGCCTAGCTGACCTGCTGGATGGCGTCCTGGATCTGCTGAAGAGTCGGGATAGTTCCGCCGCCGATCGCCTTCTGTCCATTCGGCCCCTGCACGACGATCGACGGCGTGCCGCTGAAGCCGAATGACTCCGCCTGACTGCTTCCTTGCTGGATCGCCGCGTCCCATTTCGGATCGTTGCGATCCGTATTCCACTGATCGATGTTCGGGACACCTGCGCCCTTCGCGATCGTGGTCAGGAAGTCATCGGTGACGTAGCCGGAGTTCTCGCCCCCCTGGTTTGCGTAGAAGAGCTGCAGGAAGTTCCAGAAGCGGTTCTGCTCTCCCGCGGCGAGCGCGCCCTTCATCGCCGGCTTCGAGTCGGGGCCGATGATCAGGTAGGGGCGGAACTCGTATTTGACGTTGCCGGGCTTCACCTCGCTCGAGATCAGGTCGGGGGCGACCTTCTCCGAGAAGAACTTGCACGAGGAGCACTGGGGATCCCCGAACTCGATCACGCTGACCGGCGCGCTCGGGTCGCCCATCACCGTGCCGGCCTGGGAGACGCCGCTGAGCTCCGAGTTCACCTGTTGGGCCCCCTGGACGTTCGAGGCCGATCCCCCTCCACCGTTGTCGTCACCGCCGCCCGACTGGCTGATCACGATCAGGGCGATGATCACGGCGACGGCAGCGAATCCGCCGATGATCAGGTACTGGAGCCGCCGCTTGCGGGCGAGCGACGCCGCATCCTCTGACTCGGCCGCCTGGCGCTCGGCCCGCAGGCGGTCTCTCTCTCGCCGCTTACCTTCCATGCGAGGACTGTATCCGGGGGGCTCCGAGCTCACGTCCCGCATGGGCGAAGGCGCGGGTCGCCGCCACCGCCAGCGACAGCGCCATCAGGACGGCGCTGGCGACGCACCACTGGCAGATCGCGTCGATCACGAAGAGCTCGAGATAGGTCAGGTAGGCGCTGAAGCCGAAGCCGATGAGCGCGGTCAGGAAGCCGCCGAGGCGCCCCGGGTCACCGGGGACCAGCGCGGCG
>DATBHQ010000216.1:0-9340 GCA_036557385.1 Solirubrobacterales bacterium
ACGAAGGTGCCGCCGCCCGCGACCACCTCGATCGCGCGCGCGATGTCCTCGCTCGGCGCGGACTTGAGCACGTAGCCGGAGGCCCCGGCGCGCAGCGCCAGCGTCAGCAGGTCGGGCTGGGCGTGGGCCGTGAAGATGATCACCCGGGTCTCGGGGCGGGCCTTGAGGATGTCCTTGGTGGCGTCGATCCCGTCCTTGCCCGGCAGCTCGACGTCGACGATGCAGACGTCGGGCTCGAGCTCCTTGACCTTGTCGACGACCTCCTCGCCCGTCTCGGCCTCACCGACGATCTCGACGCCGGAGACGGCGGCCATCCGGGCCTTGATCGCCTCGCGCACGATCTCGTGGTCGTCGCAGAGGACTACGCGCTTTGGAGTCGAGGAGTTCATCTATGTGGGAATCCGCTCTGGAGCGCCGAATTCCTGCAAAGTGGGCGGAAGCTCGACCGTGCCGTCCCCCCTCTGACCGTTCTCCAACAGCGCGATCAGGGTCCGACCCACAGCCACTGCAGTTCCGTTCAGGGTATGCACGGGTTCCGGGGATTCTCCTTGCGCGGCACGGTACCGGCTGGACAGGCGTCTTGCCTGGAAGTCGGTCGTGTTGGAGCAGCTTGTCACCTCCCTGTAGCGCTCCTGGCTGGGTATCCAGGCCTCGCAATCGAACTTGCGGGCGGCCGGGGCCCCCAGGTCACCGATGGCGATGTCGACCACCCGGTAGGGGATCTCGAGGGCGGCGAGGATGCGCTCCTGGATGGCGAGCAGACGCTCGTGCTCCTCCCGTGAGGCCGACGGCTCGACGAAGCTGAACATCTCGATCTTGTCGAACTGGTGCACGCGGAAGATGCCCCGGGTGTCCCGTCCGGCCGCGCCCGCCTCGCGGCGGAAGCAGGTCGAGATGCCCCCGTAGCGCTTGGGCAGATCGCTCGCCTCCATGATCTGGTCGGCGTGCAGGGAGGCGAGCGAGACCTCGGAGGTGCCGACGAGGAAGAGCTCGTCCCTGGGGACCTCGTAGATCATCTCCCGCTCTCCGGGGAAGATCCCGGTGCCGAACAGGGCGCGCTCACGGACGAGCACCGGCGGGACGGTCGGCCGGAACCCCTCGGCCCGGATCAGCTCCACGGCGAAGCGGACCAGGGCGAGCTCGAGCATGACGAGGTCGCCGAAGAGGTAGGCGAAGCGCGACCCGGAGGTCTCGGCCGCGGCCTCCATGTCGATCCAGCCGTGGCGCTGGGCGAGGTCGAGATGGTCCCGGGGCTCGAAGTCGAACCGCGGGCGCTCCCCCACCTCGCGCAGGGTGACGTTGTCCTCCTCGGTCTCGCCGTCGGGGGCCTCGGGGTCGGGGAGGTTGGGAAGCGAGACGAGCAGCTCTTCGCGCCTCGCGTCGAGCTCCCCCAGCTGGGGCTCGAGCTCCTTGAGCTCGGACTTCAGGCCGCTCGAGCGCTCGCGCAGCTCGGCGAACTCCGGATCGCCGGCCCTGCCGGCCCTGGCCGCCTCCTCGATCTCGGCCGAGAGCTTGTTCTGCTCCGCCCTGATCGCGTCGGTGCGCGTGTTCAGCTCGCGCCGGCGCTCGTCCACGCCGAGCAGCTCGTCGAGCTCGCCCGCAGCGCCCCGCCGCGCCAGGGCCGCGCGGACGGCCTCCGGGTCGCTGCGGATCTGCTTCAGGTCGAGCGTGTTGCCTCCCGCTACGGGGCGGCGGTGGTCGTCGTCGAGGCGGGCGCGGGGGCCTCGGTGACGTCCTGGCCCGCGTACTTGGCCACGAAGGCCGCGACCTTTTGCGCGTCGGCCCCGACCACGACGTTCTGCGGCATGATCGCCCCGGAGAAGCCGCCGTTGCGAATGGCGAAGATCACGTCCTGCATCGTCTCGTTCCGCTGGTCGAGGTTCGGGCCCTGCACCCGCTCCGAGCGATTGGCGCTGCCCTCGGTCCCGGCCGGCGTCAGGGTGTGACAGCCGGAGCAGCGCTGGGCGAAGATCTCGGCCCCCGCGTGAGTCGGGTCGTCACTCGGCACCTGCACGCCCTGGGTGCCGCACCCGGCGACAACCGCGGCAACGGCGACAGCGATCAGTAGGAGAGCCCCTCGCACGCGGCGGGATCATATTGGCGAGCGCGAGCGTCGCGTAGCGTTCCCGCATGGCCGGCAGCCCCGACGAGTTCCGGAGTGCACTCGGCGCCTACGCCACGGGGGTGACTGTGGTCACCGCGATCGGCCCGCAGGGCGCATCGGGTGCGACCGCCAATGCCGTGACTTCCCTCTCGCTCGAG
Organism: Solirubrobacterales bacterium; assembly: GCA_036557385.1. Taxonomy (GTDB): domain Bacteria; phylum Actinomycetota; class Thermoleophilia; order Solirubrobacterales; family 70-9; genus DASUPK01. Next base: position 2,263 of record DATBHQ010000216.1, read on the forward strand.
CCGCCGATGATGCTCGCCTGCCTCGATCGCGGCTCTCGGACCCTCACCTCGGTGAGGGCCCAGGGGCGCTTCGGGGTCAACGTGCTCGCCGCGGGTCAGGCCGAGCTCGCCCGCCGCTTCTCCGCCAAGGACCCCGAGCCCGAGAAGTGGGACGGGGTCGAGTGGTTCGAGCGGCAGCAGCTCCCCCGGCTCGAGGGCTCCCTGGTCTGGGTCGCCTGCGAGCTGCGGGACCTGATCGACGGCGGCGACCACCTGATCCTCACCGGCAACGTGATCGAGGCGGAGGCCGGAGAGGGCCAGCCGCTGCTCTTCCACCGGGGGGACTACCGGGACCTGCTGGCGGAGTCCTGAGGCCTCAGCAAGTCGCGAGCTGACGCTCGATCGCGTCGCTGATCCCGGCCCGGTCAAGGGCGCTGTCCGCATGGATCAGCTGATCCAGCAGGATCCCGTCGAGGAGGGCGATGACCTGGACCGCATGTCGACGGGGGCTCTCACAACCGGTCGCGGCGAGCACCGCCTCCCCGAGCTCGACGAACCGCTCCCGGGCTTCCCTGAAGCGGCGGTGGAGCTCGTCCCGGCGGGTCGACTCGAGGAGGAGCTCGTAGCGGGCGACGAGCAGCGCCCTCGCGCCCGGCTCGAGGATGCGCTCGGCGCTGGCCAGGAAGAGCTCGGCGGCGTCGGCCCGGGTCAATCTCGCGCCCCGCAGGACTTCCGGATCGCCGCCGGGCGGCAGGTCCAGCTCAACGTGCCTTCGCAGCGCGGCCTCCAGCAGGGCCGATCGGGTGCGGAAGTGATTCGAGGCCGTGCCGGGGGGCAGGCCGGCGATCTCATCGACGGCCCGGTGCGTGAGCCCGCGAGAGCCGCGCTCGGCGAGCACCGCGAGCGCCGCGTCGGCTGCCTGCTCGCGACGGCCCGATGAGGGTCTGCCCGGCCGAGTCGATGCGTCGGTCGTGGAATTCACTACATTTGTAGTATAACTTCGGCGGGCGATGGTTGGGCTCGATGACAAGCTGTTGCGCCGCGGCCAGGCGGGCTACGAGGAGGCGCGCCACGAGGCGGTCTGGAACGCCCGGACGCCCGAGCGCTACCCCGACCTCGTCCTCCGGGCGGAGACGGAGGGCGACGTCGTCGCGGCCGTCCGAATGGCCCGTGACCGCGGGCTTCGCCTCGGCGTTCGCTCCGGCGGCCACAGCTGGGCGGGCAACCACGTTCGCGACGGTGGCCTCCTCCTGGACGTGTCACGGCTGCGGGCCGTCGAGGTCGACGCGAGCGCGCGGACCGCCGTCGCCGGTCCCGGCTGCCCCGGGAATGAGCTCCTGGCGATGTTGTCGGGCCACGATCTCTTCTTCCCGGCGGGCCACTGTCCCGGCGTCTGTATCGGCGGCTACCTGCTGCAGGGCGGCTTTGGCTGGAACGGGCGCGTCCACGGGCCGGCGTGCATGAGCGTCGAGGCGATCGATGTCGTAACCGCGGACGGCGAGCTCGTCCGCGCCGACGCGAACGCGCACGCGGACCTCTTCTGGGCGGCCCGCGGATCCGGGCCCGGCTTCTTCGGTGCCGTCACCAGATTCCACCTTCGCCTCTACCCGATGCCGCCGGTGGTTGCCAACGCCGTCTATGCCTATCCCATCGAGCTGCTCGAGGAGGTCTTTTCCTGGGCGCAGGAAATCGGCCCGGCGGTTCCGAGGGCGATGGAGCTGATGCTGCTCATCCACCGCGGCGAGGAGGGCGCGGAGATCGCGGTCACCGCCCCGGTGTTGATGGAGAGCGAGGAGGAGGCGCGCGAGGCGCTCTCTCTGCTCGAGACCTGCCCGGTCCGGGACCGCGCCATCACGAGCGTGCCCTATGTGCCGGTCCGCCTCGAGGAGCTCTACGCGGGTGTCCACGCTGCCTATCCGGACCGGCACCGCTACGGCGTCGACAACATGTGGACTCACGCCCCGGTCGAGGAGCTCCTCCCCGGTCTGCGCCGGATCGCCGAGACGCTGCCGGAAGCGCCCTCGCACATGCTCTGGATGAACTGGGGACCGTGCCCCGAGCGACCGCAGATGGCCTTCAGCGTCGAGGACGACACCTACATCGCGGCGTACGGGGTCTGGCGCGATCCCGGGAGCGACGAGGCGAACGTCGCCTGGGCGACCGAGCGGATGCGGGAGATGGAGCCGGCCGCCAGCGGCATCCAGCTCGCTGACGAGAACCTCGGGTTGCGGCCGGGGCGCTTCGTGACGGAGGAGAACCTGGCGCGCCTCGACCGGGTTCGGGAGGACTACGACCCGGACGGCATCTTCCACCCCTGGATGGGCCAGCCGTGAGCGCCGGCACGGCAGCCGATGCGGAGCTCGCGGCCTACCTCTCCCGGCCGCTGAGCCCACCCGACACCGCTCTCCTCGAGGCGATCGAACGGAGTCCGGCGGACCCGGACTCCATCCTCGGCCTGGACGAGCTCGACCGCCTGCTCGACCCCTCGCCTCTGCCGCTCGAGACCGGCTGGTGCACGCGTCCCGACGACGTCGGCTACGTCGCGGTCAGGAACCCGATGCCGGAGGTCACCGGAGAGATGGTCGACTGGTGGTTCGACTGGCACCCACGCGAGTCGATCCGCTATCGGATCTGGCACCCCCTCGCCCACCACGGGAACTCGCTTGACCCCCCACGGAGGCCGGGAGCCAAGTCCCACTGGGGAGCGACCCATCACGCCGTGGAGGACGTCGGAACGGGGATGGTGCGCGCTCGGATCTCGTTCGTGCGCCCGACCGAGATCGGGTTCTCGACCGATGCCCTCGACGATCCGCGCGTGGCGACGATCGTCTGCGGGCGGATCGGGGACGAGCGGCTCCGCCTCTCGCACACGGTGATGGTGCACGTCTTCCTCGCGGACGGCGACGGCGTCGTCCTGCGCAGCCATTTCTGGCTGGGCGCGCTGATTCCGCTTCGCCTCCTGCGCCGCCTGGCCCTGCCCGCCGGGCTGCCGCATCGGCTGGCGCGTCACTGCGCGGAGGAGTACACCAACCTCGCCGCGCTCCTGCCGGATCTCCATGCCCGCTACGGGCCGGATGGCGCTCGCCGGGCGCCGTGAGCTCAGTGAGCTGAGCTCACCCAGCGCCTCGCCCCCAGCGACCCGGTCCGGTGGGCCGGAGCCTCAGGCCGCGCCCCGTCGTCCCTGATCCGGCGGCGGCCCGCGATCCGGCGAATGAGGGCGACCGGCGCCGCGATCACGGCGGCGAGCAGCCCGACAGCCAGCAGCGGCACGGCCAGAGGCAGCAGCGCGACGATGGTGAGGACGAGGATCGGCAGTGCAAGGGGGGCGAGCGCCACCAGGAGAATGCCCGCGCCGACCGTCCACTTCCAGATCTCATCCAGGGACTGGGCGCGGTCGCGAGCTGCTTGGCTTTCCATGACGGCTCCTTTCGTCGTTCCTGTGAGGGAGACGAGATGGGCCTGCGGCTTGTGACGAGAGGGACCAAGAAGCGGCAATGAAGGGAGTCGGACCCAGCCCAAGCGGCGGCACTTGGCGGGTTTCATGCCCCTACGGCATTTAACCCGCCAAGTCCAGATCAGCGCCCGGACTCTCGGCCTCTCCGCGCGCCGCTACGAGCCCCCGCTTTCACCGAGATGTTGAACGTGATCTCCCCGAGGGCCCGGCAGGAGCCCCTGTACGGTCCAGCGGCGATATGGAGAGTGCGGCAAGCGGACGGAAGGAGGAGCGATGAGCGAGCGCGATGGCTATCAACCCGGTGTCCCCTGCTGGGTCGAGACCTGGCAGGACGACGGTGACGCGGCGGCGGCCTACTACGGCGCCATCTTCGGCTGGGATGCCGAGATGACGAGGTCCGACGATGCGACCTTCCGGATCTGCCGCCTCCGCGGCCGCGATGTCGCGGGAATCGGCTCGCCCATCCCGGAGGGGGCGCCCTCGACGCCGGCCTGGACGACCTTCATCCAGGTGGAGAGCGCGGAGCAGGCCGCCGAGAGGGTGAAGGCCGCGGGCGGCAGCGTGATCTCCGGGCCGATGGACAGCCTCGAGGGCGGCCGCCTTGCGATCGTCGCCGACCCGGCCGGCGCGGCCTTCGCCATCTGGGAGCAGGGGACTCACCGAGGTGCTCAGGCGGTCAACGAGCCGGGAGCCTGGACGATGAGCATGCTGGTCACTCCCGATCCCGAGGCAGCCGTGCGCTTCTACGGCGAGGTCTTCGGCTGGACGACCGAAGCCTTCGGGATGGGGGGCGGGGAGATGACCCTGTTCACCCTGACGGGCTTCGTCGGTGGCGAGCCCGAGCAGCCCGTCCCCCGCGACGTGGTCGCGGTGATCGCTCCGCCCGGCACGGCGGACGGGGCGCCGCCTCACTGGAGCGTCGGCTTCTGGATCCGCGACCCCGACGAGGCGGCCCGGGTGACCAGGGAGATGGGCGGGCAGGTGATCGCCGAGCCCTTCGACATTCCGGGAGCCGGGATGCGGCAGGCGGGGCTCGCGGATCCCCAGGGCGCGACCTTCACGGTCACGCGGCCGCCGGGCCTGGCCTAGAAGGCCGAGCTCGTCCCCGCCGCCCGGAGCGCAAGCAGGAAGATCACCAGGCAGGCCGTCGCCATGATCCCGGTGTCACGCCGGAGGATCACCATCGCGATCTGCGTCTGGCGCTCCGGGGGCAGGGAGTGCACGTCCAGCTCGCTGAGCTCGGCCGACGCCGAGCCCAGCCGGACGATCTCGGCCAGCAGCGAGACGACGATCGGCAGCACGCCGTAGAGGATGTGCAGCTCGCTCGCATGGTGGCCGCTGAAGACCAGCAGCAGCCCGAGGAGGGTCTGGAGGATGACCGTGGCCTGGGCGATCCGCAGCGCGTACCAGAAGCCGGCCGACGGCTTTCGCTCGAGCCAGGAGTAGCCACCCCAGGCGCCCGCGACCAGGTTGGCCGCGATCAGGCCGACTCCGACTACGAGATGGACTTCCGGCACGGGCGCGCCAGCTTAGAGCGTCAAAGCCGCCAAAAAGGGTCGGAATTTGGCTTGCTGATGCGGAAAATCACTATGTAACACCTTGCTACAAAGTCCGGGGCCCGGTGGTATAAGGGGGAACCGACCGTGCTGCAGAGCTACCTCCCCGTCCTCGTCTTCGCCGGCCTAGGCATCATCGTGGGAGGCGCCTTCGCACTGCTGAACGGGGTGATCGGCCCGCGGCGGCCGAACCCGATCAAGCGCCAGCCGTACGAGTGCGGGCTCCCGTCCCACATCACCCGCACCTTCCGCTTCGGCGTCAGCTTCTACATGATCGCGATGCTGTTCATCCTCTTCGACATCGAGGTCGTCTTCCTCTACCCGGTCGGCGTCCTCGTGCATGCGACCAGGAGCGTCTTCGTCCTGGTGGAGATCCTCGTCTTCGTCGTGCTGTTGCTCGTCGCCCTGGTCTTCGTCTGGCGTCGAGGGGCGCTGGATTGGAAATAGAGCGGGAGAGCCTCCGGGCCCGCCAGCTGCGCGCCCGCGATCTCCTGCGCGGCGACCTGGAGGGAAAGGACCTCGAGGAGTACGTCGAGGAGCGGCTGCTCACCACGACGTTGGAGAGCGCGCTCAACTGGGGACGCGCCAACGCCCTCTTCCCGCTCACCTTCGGGCTCGCCTGCTGCGCCATCGAGATGATCTCGATGGTCACTTCGCGCTACGACATCGCGAGGTTCGGCTCCGAGGCGTTCCGCGCCTCCCCCAGGCAGGCCGACATGATCATCCTCTCGGGCCGGGTCTCGATCAAGATGGCGCCGGTCATCCGTCGGGTCTACGACCAGATGCTGGAACCCAAGTGGGTGATCGCCATGGGCGCCTGCTCCTCCTCGGGCGGGATGTTCGCCAACTACGCCATCGTCCAGGGCGCCGACAAGTTCATGCCCGTCGACGTCCACATCCCCGGCTGCCCACCGCGGGCCGAGGCCCTGCTGCACGGCTTCAACAAGCTCCAGCGGCTCGTCCGGGGCCGGCCGGATCTCGGCTGGCGCCAGCGCTACAACGCCGTCGGCACCGAGGAATGGGCGCGATTCGAGCCCGGCGAGCCGACGCCCGAGGCGATCGAGCGAGCCGCGCTGGCCGTCGCGCCGAAGCACTCCGAGACGGGGCAGGGGGGGATCGAGATCCCGGGAACGGAGTCGAATGCCTGACGCACCAGGCCTCGAGCTGATCGCGCAGGGAATCGAGGAGGGACGGCAGGGCACCGTCATCGAGACCGCCCTCGAGCACGACCGGGCGACGCTGGTGGTGAGCCCGGACGGCGTGCTGCACGCGCTCACCTGGCTGCGCGACACCCCCGAACAGGGCTACCGCTTCCTCTCCAGCGTGCACGCCGCCGACTACCTGCCGGCCGCCCCGCGCTTCGCCGTCCACTACGAGCTCCTCTGCCGGGACCGGGTGGAGCGGATCAACGTCAAGGCGCTCCTCGACGACCCCGCGGCCGCCCACGGATCCGACGACTTGCCTGAGATCGACTCCTGCGTCCCGCTCTACCCGACGGCCGAGTTCCAGGAGCGCGAGGTCTACGACTTCTTCGGCATCGTCTTCCGGGGGCATCCCGACCTCCGGCGGATCCTGATGCCCGAGGACTACGTCGGCTGGCCGCAGCGCCGCGACTTCCCGATCGGCGGCGAGCCCGTCCTCTTCACGCACAACGAGATCGAGACCCCGAGGTGGTTCGAGTGACGCCCGACGATCTGCTCAGGGACGAGGCGGACGTCACCGAGCGCGGCGTCGATCCCCTCGTCGAGGATCCGTCCTCACCGCTGGCCGAGCAGCTCGAGGAGGCTTCCGAGCGGAAGCTCATGGGCCCCGGCCTCGAGCCCGAGCAGGAGGTCCTGACGATCAACATGGGCCCGCACCATCCCGCCACCCACGGGGTGCTGCGCGTGATCGTGACCCTGCAGGGCGAGCGCGTGATCGATCTGAAGCCGGTGATGGGCTACCTCCACACCGGAATCGAGAAGTCCTGCGAGGACAAGAGCTACTGGAAGGTCATCCCGTTCGTCGAGCGGATGGACTACCTCTCCTACTTCTTCCAGATGGAGGCGTTCTGCGGCTGCGTGGAGCGCCTGGTGGGCCTCGAGATCCC
>DATBHQ010000217.1:0-3370 GCA_036557385.1 Solirubrobacterales bacterium
GTGGCCGTCGATCGCCCCGTAGCCGTTCAGCATCTTCCCGATCAGGTCCGTGCGATAGCTCGGGTCGAGCCAGGTGGCGAGGGTGTCGTTGCGCCGGGGCATGCCGTACCAGCCCTCCGGATAGAAGTTGCCGCCCACGCCGTGGTTGTGGGCGTACTGGCCCGTGAGGAACGAGGCCCGGGAGGGGCAGCAGAGGGGGAAGGAGGCGATCGAGTTGGTGAAGGTCGTCCCGTGCCTGCCCAGCAGCTTCCTGGTCTTCGGCATGAACGTCATGTCGGCCTGGTTCATGTCGTCGGTCATCACGACGAGGATGTTGGGGCGGCCGCCCCTGTCGACATCGGCAGGCCGGGCCTGCGCGGACGCTGCGGCGAGCGCGCAGATCAGGGCCGTCAGGCCGAGCACCGCCGTGAGGCTCCTTCCTCGCAGCATCCGAGCTGATGCTACGGTGTGTGTCACACGCTGTCAACTCCCCGATGCCAGCCAGGACCACCACCCGCCCTCCGCGCCCCCGACTCAGCCGCGACGAGATCCGCGAGCGCCTGGTCGCGACCGCCACCGAGCTGGTCCGCGAGCGCTCCTTCTACGCGCTGAGCGTCGCCGAGGTGACGGAGCGAGCGGGGATCGAGCGGACCGTCTTCTATCGCCACTTCGACGACCTCGCCGACCTGCTCCTGCGAGCGGCGACGGAGGCGATCGAGAGCCTCTACGAGGCCCAGGTCGAGCTGGACGCCGGGCGAGAGGAGGGCGACCTCGGCGCGGTGCGCGAGGCCGTCGAGCCCGCGGTGCGCGTCTACGAGCGCCACGGCCCCGTGCTGCGGGCCGTCACCGAGGCCGGCGCCTCCAATCCGCGGATCGCCGCCCGGGGCGCCGAGCTTCGCGGCCGCTTCAACGAGCTGATGGCCGGTTCGCTCGCCGCTCTCCCGCGCCTGCGGGAGAGCCCGCCGGCCGACGTGGCCGAGAGCGCCCGGGCGCTCAACCTGCTCAACGAGGCCTACCTGCGCGATGCGTTCGGACACGAGCCGCGCGTCTCGGCGGAGACCGCGATCCAGACCCTGACCGAGATCTGGGCCGCCTTCATCGACCGCAGCGCCGGGAGCGCCTGATGCCGGTCGAGCCGAATCCGGAGCAGGTCGCCGAGATACAGGGCGTAGCGGGCGGCCCCGATGACGGCCCGCTGGTGATGCTCAACCTGAACCGCTACCGGGACCGGGACGCCTACCTCCGCTACGGAGAGGTCGCCCAGCGTGTCCTGGAGCGCGTGGGCGGGAGGGTCCTCTGGCACGCCCCGGTGCAGGCGACGGTCGTGGGCGAGGGCGAGGAGCGCTTCGACGACGCGATCGCGGTCTGGTACCCGAGCGCCGCCGCCTTCCTCCAGCTCGCGACGGATCCCGAGCTCCTGGAGGCACGCCCGCACAGGCTCGAGGGCCTCGAGCGGGCAGCGCTTCTTCGGTGCGATGGAGACGCGCAGCCGACGCTGAGCGCCCCCGAAGCCGGCTGAGCATGGCCGCGCAGCCCGCCGCCCTCGCAGGGGCGTACTGGCCGCGGCCCTGGAGCTGCGAGGACGGCGGGGCGCGCCGCTGGGGAGTGGCGGGCGTTCCGGGCCTCGGAATCCGGCCGGGTGAGGGCCTGCGGGTGGCGGCGGTCCGTCAGGCGTTCGGCACCGACGTGCTGGCGCGCCGCGACGACGGCGAGCTCTACGCGCTGCGCCATCCGCCGCTTCACGGGCCCCAGGGCGCTCCGGTGGAGGCGTGGGTGGAGCGCCTGGACCCCGAGACGCTCGCGGTGAGCGGGCGCAGTTCCGAGCTGCCGGGAGGCCCCTACTGGCCGGGCGGCATCGCCGCACACGAGAACGGGGACCTGCTGATGGTCTACGGCGCCTGGGCTCACCGCCTGACGCCGGAGCTCGAGCTGCTGGCCTCCCACCGGCTGCCCGTGGACCGTCCCCACAACTCCTTCGTCCTGCTCGACTCGGGCGAGCTGGTGACCAAGGACTGCGACGCGCCAGCGGGACGTGAGCCCTCGACCGTGTCGGTCCTCGACCCGGAGACGCTCCTGCCGGTGACCGCGCCGCTCCGTCTCCCCGAACCATCGATCGCGCGCCTCTCGACCGACGGCGAGAGCGTGATCGCGGTGGGAACGACCCGCCTCTTCCGCCTGCGACTCGACCGCTCGGCCGGACGGCTCGAGATCGACCCGGACTGGGCGCCGAGTTACGGCCCCTCCCCCGGCCGCAGCTACGGCTGGGACCCCGTGATCACCGACGAGCACGTCCTCTGGATGGACAACGGCCGAAACCGCGTCGATCACACGATGCTCGGGAGCGGCGTCCAGGAGGACCCCCTGCGGCTCTGGTGGGCGCGGCTCGACGACGGGTCGGTTCGCTCGGTCGAGATCAGCGGTCTGCCGCACGGCACCGAATCGAACCCACCGGCGTGGGACCCCGAGCGCCGGATCGTCATCGCCTACGACTCGGGCAACGCGGTGATCCGTGCCTGGCGGCTCGACGGCGACGAGCTGGAGCCGCTCTGGCGCCTCGATGGCCTCGCCCACGCGGGCCATCTGATCCTCTACCCGGACACCCGCGAGCTGGTGGTGGGCGACTGGCGGGGCCCGGAGCTGCTTCGCCGGCGGGCGGTGCGCCCCCTGGTCCGCGTCCTGGGGAGCTACGTCCCTCGAAGCAGGCTCGCGACCCGGGCCACCCTCGCCGGGGGCGGGGACGAGCTCGTCGTGCTCGACCTCGACAGCGGCAGCGAGAAGGCTCGGGTCCCGGTCCCCTCGCCGAGCCAAGGCTTTCTCTTCCCGGCCCCCGGATTCGGGCGGGACGTCTACTACCAGTCGCTCACGACCATCGCCCGGGTGGTCGTCAACTAGGCGGCCTCGCTAGACCAATTCCAGGAAGACCATCTCGGCGGAGTCCGAGCGCCTCGGGCCGAGCTTGATGATCCGGGTGTAGCCGCCGGGGCGCTCCGCGTAGCGCGGGGCGATCTCCTCGAACAGCTTGTGAACCGCGAACTTGTCGTTGTGGAGCTCGGAGAGGGCCTTGCGGCGGGCGTGCAGGTCACCCCGCTTCGCGAGCGTGACCAGCTTCTCGAACTCCGGCTTCAGCGCCTTGGCCTTGGGCTGCGTGGTGCGGATCCGCTCGTGCTCGATCAGCTGCTTCGACATCGTGCGAAGCATCGAGTTGCGGTGAGCCGCATCCCGGCTCAGCTTGGCTCTCTTGCGCTGGTGCCTCATCGTCCTCGGTCCGTCCCGGGACCCTAGCTCCTCAGTCCTGGCGGAGCGAGAGACCGCGTGCCCGGAGCGTCTCCTGGACCTCCTCGATCGACTTGCGACCGAAGTTCGGGATCGCGTTGAGCTCCGACTCCGACTT
>DATBHQ010000218.1:0-7474 GCA_036557385.1 Solirubrobacterales bacterium
GGTGGCGTCCGCGACGCCCGACTGGTAGCGGCCGGTGAGTGCGCTGCCGAGCACCGCGATGCCGAGCGCGCCGCCGACCTCGCGGGCCAGGTCGTTGACGGCCGAGGCGACACCCTGCTTCGCCTGTGGCAGCGAGGAGACGATCGCGGTGGTCGCGGGAATCGTCGCCAGGGCCATCCCCACGCCCAGTGGGATCAGTCCGGCGAGCAGCAGCCAGTAGGTCGAGTCCTCATCGGCCGTGGAGAAGACAGCGAAGCCTGCCGCCATCAGCAGGAGGCCGATCGGGGCGATGCGCGCCGGCCCGAATCGCTCGAGCAGCTTCGGCACCCGCGGCGAGAGTCCCATCACCACGACGGCCATCGGCGCCAGCGCGGCCCCGGCGCCGAGGGGCGAGTAGCCGAGCACGAACTGGACGTACTGGAGGATCACGAAGATGAACCCGAAGAAGGCGAGGAACTGAACCGTGATCGACACGGTGCCGGCGCCGAACCCCCGGAGCGCGAAGAGCCGCGGATCGAGGAGCGGCTGCTCGCGGCGCATCTCCCAGACGACGAAGGCGGTGAGCAGGACGGCCGCGATCGCAAAGGCGCCGAGCGTGACCGAGTCGGTCCAGCCACGCTCGGGCCCTTCGATGATCGCGTAGACGAGCGAGGCGAGGCCGCCGGCGGAGATCACTCCCCCGGTGACGTCCAGCCGGACCCCCTCGGCGGTCGAGTTGGGCGCCACCCGGATGGAGGCTGCCAGCGCGACCAGGCCCAGGATCCCGGTGAAGGCGAAGATCGAGTCCCAGGAGAAGAACTCGAGCAGCAGGCCCGACAGCAACAGCCCGACCAGGGCGCTGCCTCCAGCGACGCCCGCCCAGACGGAGACGGCACGGTCGCGCTCCTCGGCCGGGAAGACGTTGGTGATGATTGAGAGCGTCGCGGGCATGATCGCCGCCGCCCCGAGGCCCATCACCGCACGGGACGCGATCAACCCGCCCGGGCTATCGACCAGAAGCGCGCTGCCCGACCCGACGCAGAAGACCACCAGCCCGCCGAGCAGCACGTGCTTGCGGCCCACCGCATCTCCCAGGGCACCGGCGAGCAGCAGCAGCCCGGCGAAGACGACCGCGTAGCCGTCGATGATCCACTGAAGCTGGGTCTGGGTGGCCCGCAGATCGCGCGCGATGTCCGGAAGCGCGACGTTCAGCGAGGAAACGGTGCTGACGACGGTCGCGAGGGCGAGGCACATCGCCGCGAGGACCAGATTGCGATTTACGTCCCGGGTCTGCCTTCTCATCGGTGTCGACCCCCTGGTCGGCTAAGATTGTACAGTGTTTACTTAACGGCGTTGACTTTACGGCGTTGAATTTATTTGTCAAGGGAGATTTCTGTGAGCCCCCGCACACCGAAGACCAAGACCCCCCGGACCGGACGGCGCCCCGGCAACAGCACCACCCGCGAGGACATCCGCAGGGCCGCCAGTGAGCTGTTCGCCAGACGGGGCTATGAGGGCACCACGATGCGAGCGATCGCCGCCAAGGCGGGGGTCGATGCCTCCCTCGTCGTCCACTTCTTCGGCAACAAGGTGAACCTGCTCGCCGAGTCGATCGACTGGCCCTTCAATCCCGAGGTCGAGATGCCGAAGCTCCTCGAGGGGGGCAAGCGGGACATCGGCAGGCGGCTCGCCGAGCTGGCCATCCGGACCTGGGACGACACCGGCACCCGGCATCCGGTCTTCACCCTGCTGCGGGCCGGGATGAACGAGCCGGAGGCGGCGGAGATGCTGCGGAAGTTCATGACCGAGCGCCTCTACGCGCCACTGATGCAGCGGCTCGGGTCGGATCAGCCGAAGCTCCGGGAGGGCCTGGCGGTCTCCCAGATCGTCGGCGTCGGGATGGGCCGCTACGTGCTCAAGTTCGAGGGGCTCGCGGAGGCCGAATCGGAGGAAGTGATCGACTGGCTCGCGCCGGTGTTGCAGCGCTACCTCACCGGCAAGCTGGGCTAGCCGGCAGCTTCGGTGTCGAGCTCCTCGAGCCTCACCCGGAGGCGCTGGAGCGCCCGGAGGTTCGCGTTGCGGAGGACCGACCGCGCGATGGGCGCGGTGAGGCGGTCGAGGAAGGTTGCCTGCAGCCACTCGAACTCGAACTCGATGACCGTCCCGCCGTTGGGATCAGCCTCGAGGCGGTAGGTGCCGCGTGTATGCCGGTGCCCCTTGGCGCTGACCGACTCCTCGGCGTTCATCCGGGGGCGCTCGGCGGCGACCACCTCCATCTCCAGCGGGTCCTTCCTCCCCATCGCCTTGACGTTCATCCGCGCCTTGGCGCCGACTCCGCTCGGCGGGCCCGAGAGCTCCCAGTCGACCAGGATGTGGTCGGTGAACTGCTCGTGGTTGCCGAGGACGTCCAGGAAGTCGTAGACCCTCTCGGGTGACTGCGGGACCTCGATCGCGACCGTCACGGGCTTCATCGCTGGCTGCTCCTCGTCGCGGGATACTGTCGTCGAGGTGAGTATGCAGGTAGCCGGCATCAACAGCTTCGGCGGGCCGATCGAGACGATCGACCTCTCCGACCCCCGCCCGCTCGCGGACGACGAGGTCTTGATCGAGGTTCGAGCGGCGGGTGTCGGGAACTGGGAGGAGTTCGTTCGCACGGGCGACTGGGACATCGGCGGGACCCCGCCGATGGCACTCGGCGTCGAGGCGGCCGGGGTCGTGAAATCGGTCGGGGGCGCCGTGGACCGGTGGAGCCCCGGCGACGAGGTCCTCACCCATCCGCTGCCGCTGCGGGACCAGGGTGCGTGTGCGCCATTGCTGATCGCATCGGAGGCCGTGGTGGCGCACAAGCCGGCCGCCGTCTCCTGGGAGGCCGCGAGCGCCTTCCCGGTCCCGGCCCTGACCGCGGGCCAGGTGATCGATGACGAGCTCGGCGTCGGTCCCGGCGATTCGGTCCTTGTCAACGGGGCGGGCGGGATCACCGGATCGGTGCTCGCCACGCTGGCGGCGGTCAGAGGCGCCGAGGTGATCGCGACCGCCGGCCCGGCGAACCATGACCGCCTCGGTGGGCTCGGGGTGAAGCACCTGCTCGACTACCACGAGACCGACTGGCCCGATCAGGCCCGTGAGCTCGCCGGTGACGGGGGCGTCACCGCGGCGGTCAACGCGGTTTCGAACGGCTCGGTCGACGCGATCCGCGCGGTCCGAGACGGGGGCCGCCTGGTGACGATCACGGACGACGCTCCCGGCGAGGAGCGCGGGATCAACAGCACCTCCCTGATCGTGGAGCCCAACGGGCCGCAGCTCGAGGCTCTCGCCGAGCTCCTCGGCGCGGGGAAGCTGGAGGTCCAGGTCGCCCAGACATTGGAGCTAGCCGACGCCGCCGCGGCGCTCGAGAGTGCCCTGGGCGGGGGCAGCAACGGCGCGGTGGTGATCCACCCCTAGCCGCCCGCCTCGGGAGGTGGGCTCAGACCGGGCGCGTCGGGTAGATGCCCAGCCGCTCGCGCACCTGCCTCACCAGGATGACGTTGGTGCCGCAGCTCCGCGCGACGCGGGTGTCGCACCGGTCCGGGTCACGGGCAAGCTCGAACTCGATCCGCCCCTCCGCGTCGGCGCGCACGCGCTGCGCGGGCGGGTCCTCGTCTGAGACGGCGGCCGCCCTCGCCTCACCGGCCAGCTTGCGCCGGCAGCCGAGGCAGTAGTGGATTCCGTTCACGGCCACCCAGTTGGGGGGCAGCCAGGTCGCATCGCCGCTCCCGTCCACGAAGCTCGTCGTCAACCCGCAACGAGCACAAGTCCACTCGGATCCGCTCACATCTCGCCCCACTTCCGGCCCTCTCCGGTGAACCGCCCGCGGATGAGGGCACGGCTCCACGAGCGATGGCGCCGGCCCGGTCCTACCCCGCAATCCGGTTTCGCAATCACCAGGGAACATCCCCATCGGCCATGTGGACAAGTACTGATGTGCCGACGGGCCGGCGGGCGTACCTTGCGCCGATGCAGAGGGTGACGGGGGGCTTCCGAAATCCACTCGCGTTGATCGCGGCATTCGCCTGCGCGGGCCTGCTGGCAATCGCATCGCCGGCCATGGGAGCGGGCGACGCTGCGCACGCGGCGAGCTCCAAGGCGAAGCGCGCGAAGGCCTGCAAGAAGAAGCGCAGCAGGGCCAAGAAGGCCGCCTGCAGGAAGCGGGGCCGCCGCGCCTCGCTGCCGGCCGTCCCTCGCACCGTCACCCTGACTTGGGACTCGACGGCGGACATCGACCTTCAGGTCTTCGACATGGGTGGGCGGCACTCCGGCCCGCAGGGCGCGGCGATCCTCAACGGCATCCCCGGTGCCACCCACTCGGCCAATGACAGCGATGGGTTCGGTCCCGAGACCTTCGACGATCCGTCCGGCCGCAGGGTCGGATACCTGGCTTGCTACGTCTCCGGCCCGCACACCAACGTGACCCTGACCGACTCGGGCATCGACGGGGGCCGCTACACGGCGGCCCTGGGGCCGAGCGAATCGCCCGCCATCCAGGCGTACAGCAAGTCGATCGGCTGGGGATATCTGCCGGTCGGGGCCCACTGCTAGCCGGCTGACATCGCCAGGCATAGCTTTCGCCCGCTCCGGGTACGTGCCCGCCGGTGGGGGAGCCGAGGACAGAGCTCGAAGCGGGCGAGTCGGTGGTCAGGGAGGCGCGGGCGAACATGCGTCGCGGCGCGGAGCACGTCGGCGGCCGGCTCTTTCTGACCGACCGGCGGCTGATCTTCGAGTCCCACGCCTTCAACATCCAGCGCGGGGGCACCGAGATCCCGACCGCCGGGATCTCGGAGCTGCGCAAGACCTGGACAAGGTTCCTCGGAACGGTGCCGCTCGCCCCGACCACGCTGGTGGTGACCGACCACGAGGGCACGGAGCACGAGTTCGTCGTGCGCGGCCGCCCCGAATGGATCAGGGAGATCGAGCGCGTACGGGTCGCCCACCGGCTCGGGTAGCGGCTTCGCAATCATGGGGGACATGGAGGCATCCCCCACCCCGGCGCTCTCCCTGCGAGGCGTGACCAAGCGCTACGACGACGGCACCCTCGCCCTCGACGCGCTCGACCTCGATGTGCCGTCCGGCAGCTTCTTCGGGCTGCTCGGCCCGAACGGCGCCGGCAAGACCACGCTGATCAGCGCGGTCTGCAACCTGCTGCGGCTGACCGAGGGCCAGATCACCGTCTTCGGCCATCCGGGCGGATCGATGGAGGCGCGGCGGCTGATCGGGATCTCCGAGCAGGAGCCCAACCTCGACCGCTTCCTGACGGTGCGGGAGACGCTGATCTATCACGGCGGCTACTACGGGATGAGCGGCGAGGCGGCCGCCGAGCGCGCCGAGGAGATGATCGACGTCTTCGACCTGCGGGCGAAGCGTGACGTGCGGGCGCCGAAGCTCTCCGGCGGAATGCGCCGCCGCCTTCTGCTCGCCCGCGCGCTGCTCCACGAGCCGCGCCTGGTGATTCTCGACGAGCCCACCGCCGGGGTGGACCTCGAGCTCCGCCACGAGCTCTGGCGGTACATCCGCCGCCTGCACGAGCGCGGCACGACGATCCTGCTCACCACCCACTACCTCGAGGAGGCCGAGGCGCTCTGCGAGGAGATCGCGCTGATCGGTGGCGGGCGGATCATCGCTCGCGACTCCGCAGCCGGCCTGAAGGAGACCTTCGACGCCGCGACCCTCGAGGACGTCTACATGAAGACCGTGGCCGCCGGGCGGCGCGAGCTCGTCGAGGAGGTCGAGGAGTCCCCGGCCTAGATCCGCGCAAACCATTCGGCGCGCTCGCCCGTACCCCCTGTGGGGAGAAGGCCGTCAACTACAGGAGGGACTACGGAGCATGCGAATCTCAAAGCGGGTTCCGGGCACGGTCTTCGTCGCCGCGGCGGCGGCGCTCACGGCCGCGCTCGCTGTCGGGGCGCTGAGCGCGATCGGCAGTGAGCACGGTCACGGCAAGGGACACGGCGGGCAGGCGCTCAGGGAATCGCTGGCGCCATCGGTGCCGGACGACCCCGCGCTTCACGGGGTGATCCCGGGCAACGCGCCGTGGGTCCTGAAGGAGGGCAGCGTGCGGCTCGATCGCCACAGCCTGGATCTCCGGGTGCGGGGCCTGGTGATCCCGGTCGCGCCCGGGAACGGCACCCCTGGCCCGGTCAACACGATCAGCGCCTCGCTCTACTGCGGCGCGGACTCGGACACGATGGCCGTACAGACGAGCGGGCAGGTGCCGATCTCCCGCGACGGCGACGCGCGGATCAGGGACCGCTCCTTCGATCTGCCCGCGAGTTGCCTGTCTCCCGTGATCCTCGTTCACCCGAACGGGAACACGACCGCCTACATCACGGTGGACGGCTGGAGGATGTAGCGGCGAGCGGGGGGCGCTACGGGCTGTTTCGCTGCATGAACCACTCGGTGAACTCCCGGCAGCGCCCCTCGGCGTCGAAGCGCATCACGAAGCAGTTGTCGTAGACGCCGACGAGGGGGCCGTCAGGCGCATCCCTGTAGGAGCTGGTCCCGATCGCGACCGCCAGGTCGTCGTCCGCAGCCACGCAGCGGTAGAAGGCCTCGTAGGTCCCGGGCTCGTCGCGCTCGGAGGCATCGGGATGGTCGCCCTCCCCCAGCCACGACTCGACCACGGCGTCGCGGCCCTCGATCGGCTCGTCGGCGGGGTGATAGCGGTAGCTGATGTCCTCGGCGAAGAGAGCTTCGACCTTGTCGCGGTCATAGGTCATCCAGGCCTCGACGTAGCGGCCGAGCCAGCGCGTCACCTCCTCGCGGGTCACAATTCGATCCTATGTCGGAGCGGAACGTCGAGGTCGTCCGCGCCCTGCTCGGTCCGTTCCAGGGGATCAACGTGGCCGAGATCGACTGGGACGCCGAGCCGATCCGGGTGCTCCTCGCCGCCTCCCTCTCCCCCGAGATCGAGGTGAGGACCCTGGACTCCGGAGTCGGCACCGGCGTCGACCCGGTCTACAACGGCGTCGATGGCGTCGTCCGCTATCTGCAGGACTGGATCGCGCCCTTCGGCGAGTACTTCACCGAGTGGGGCGACTTCATCGACCACGGTGACTTCGTCCTGATCCCGGTCCGCAACTGGGGCGTCGGCTCGGGCAGCGGCGCGCGGGTCGAGATCGAGCTCGTCTACGCCTGCGAGGTGAGGGACGGGCTGATCACGCGGATCCACCAGTACGACACGCTCGAGGACGCGGAACGGGCTCTAGGGTCCGAGTCAGTGGAGGACAGTTGATCTCGAGGGCGGTCCCCAACCTGCGCTCGGAGAAGCCGGAGGAGACGCGCGAGTTCTTCGTCGGGCTTCTGGGCTTCGAGCCGGCGATGGATCTCGGCTGGGTGATCACCGTCGCCTCGCCGGACAATCCCTCGGCCCAGGTCACCCTGATCACCAACGACGACCCCTCCGCACCCGGGATCTCGATCGGGGTCGATGACGTCGACGCCGTCCACGCCCGCGCCGTCGAGC
>DATBHQ010000219.1:0-11989 GCA_036557385.1 Solirubrobacterales bacterium
CCCGAGCTCCCCGAAGACGTAGCCGCCGACCGAGTTGTAGGCGTCCGTATCGACCGGCAGCTCGATGCCCCGGTCCGAGAGATCCCCGAGCGAGACGTGCCCGCGCACGTACCAGTCGCCGTTCGCGAGCTGCCGGAGCGAGCCGGCAAGCGGGTCGGTCTCGTCCTCGATCTCCCCCACCACCTCTTCGAGGATGTCCTCGACCGTGACGATCCCCACCGTTCGCCCGTACTCATCCACCACCACGCCCATCGTGGAGCGCTGGCGCTGAAGCTCGGTGAGCAGATCGTCGAGGGGCTTGGTCTCCGGGACGATCATCGCGTCGCGAATCACGGGCTCGATCCGCGCCTCCGGCCCCTCGGCCATCAGCAGCCGCACCAGCCGGAGCGCGTGGACGATCCCCTGCACTCGGTCGGCGTTCCCATCCTCGACCACGACGAGGCGGTTGTGTCCCGAGGAGATGCAGAGGTTGAGCGCATCCGAGACCGCCGCTGAGGCATCGACCGTGACGACCGCGGGAATCGGCGTCATCACCTCCCGCGCCTCCTGCTCGTGCAGGTGGAAGACGCCGCCGAGCATCGTCGCCTCGCCAGGGTCGAGCTTGCCGCCCGTCGCCGAGCGGGAGATGAGCAGCTGCAGGTCCTCGGACGTCGGTTCCTCCTCGCCGATGTCCTCCGGGCTGACGCCGAACAGGTGCACCAAGCCGTTCGACATCCAGGTGAGCGCGACGGTGAATGGTGCGCTGATCCTCCGGAACCAGCGCAGCGGGCCCGAGACGGATCGGGCGCTGCGTTCGGGCCGCGCGATCGCGAAGTACTTCGGCGCCTGCTCGCCGACGACGACGTGGAGGGTGGTCGTCAGCGTGTAGGCGATCGCCACCGAGATGGCGACCGCCACCCCGTGGGAGAAGCCGCCGAAGATGGGCTCGATCAGCTGCGCGACGGCCGGCTCGCCGAGGAAGCCGATGCCGATCGAGGCCATCGTGATCCCCAGCTGGCAGGCCGCGAGGTACTCGTCGATGTGATCGAGCTGATCGAGCACAGAGGCCGCGTTGCGGCTGTCCTCCGAGGCAAGCTGCTCGACCCGGGATCGGCGGCTGCGGACCAGCGCGAACTCCGCGGCGACGAAGAAGCCGTTGGCCAGGATCAGCAGGAGCAGCAGGACCAGGAAGACGGCCGTCATCGCTGCTCCCGCGGGTCAGGGACCCGGTGTTCGACCGGCTTCGTGACGCCCCTAGGGGCGCGCGTACTTCGAGGGGGTTCGTCGTCGTTCACTGGCGACGAGCCAAGGCTAGCGAACGAGTCGCCCGTGTTTTCGACGCTTGTGTCGCCGCTGACGGTTCAGGTTGGCGGCGCGGGCAGCTGCAGGAGCAGCACGAAGGAGACGACCAGCAGCGCCGCCCCCAGTCCCACGAGCGCGTAGCGCCCGCCGCGGAGCGGGAAGCGGGTGCTGATGCCGACCAGGAAGAGCACGCTCGCGAGGAAGACCGTGGTGCGGATGTAATCGTCGGACCTCGAGCCGGCCTCCTCGCCCGCTGCGAAGGCATCGTCGGCCTGCTTGTTGAGGTCCGCGGCGACTCTCAGCCCGGGCTGGTGATACTCGGGCACGTAGGTCGGGCCCCTCGGCGCGTTCGGATTGGTCTCCGGGTTGGTGGCGCGCCACGCGTCGAACGCGGCCTTGAAGCCGGGGCGGAAGCGCCGCTCCGCGATCTCCATCGCCTTCGGATTGCCGGCCGTGTAGGCGGCGAACCAGGCCTCGAACGTCGAGGAGTCGAAGTTCCGGACCTCGATCGACTTGAGCTGTGCGCGGCTGGCCTTCGACCTCAAGCCGGACGAATCCGCCAGGTTCGTTCTCTGCTCGGTGCTGTACTTCGCCGCCGCGTAGCCGGACCACGCCGCCAGCAGGGTGACGATCGAGAGCAAGATGGCCTCCGCGATCGAGATCAACCGGTCGCGTCGGTCGTGCCCGCCGTCGTCGTGGGCGGCGTGACCCGCGATCTCCTTGCCGACCTCATCGGACGACAACCCCTCTGGCATTCGTTCCCTTCCGTGAGCCGAAGCAGCGAACCAGGTTTTTAGGCGAGTCCTTCCACTTTCTTCGCCAGCTCGAAGTCGTTCTCGGTGAGCCCGCCCTCGGCGTGCGTGGAGATCGCGACCTCGACCTGGCTCCAGGAGATCGCGATGTCGGGGTGGTGGTTCATCTCCTCCGCGGGCCCGACGAGCGAGTCGACGAACTTCACGGATCCGACGAAGTCGTCGCGCTCGAAGCTCTTGACGATGTACTCGCCCCGCTGGCGCCAGCCGTCGAGGCCCTTGAGGCGTTCCTTGATCTCCTCGTCGCTCAGAAGTGCCATATTCGTCGGGTGCGAATCGCGAGCCTGGTCCCGTCCGCGACCGAGATGCTATTCGCCCTCGGGCTGGGCGATCAAGTCGTCGCCGTCACCCATGAGTGCGACTACCCGCCCGAGGCCGCGAGCAAGCGCCACCTGACCCGAAGCCTCGTCCCGGAAGGGCTCCCTGCAGGGGAGATCGACGCCGAGGTCCGCCGGCTCACCGGCGAGGGCCGTCACCTCTACGAGCTCGACGAGCCCGCGCTGCGCGAGCTGGCCGTCGACCTGATCGTCACCCAGGCCGTCTGCGAGGTCTGCGCCGTCTCCTTCGACGACGTAGTGGCGGTCGCCGCGAGGCTGCCGAGCGGGCCGCGGGTGATCTCGCTCGATCCCTCGAACCTCGCCGAGGTACTCGCGGACGTCCCCCGGCTCGGCGAGGCCACCGGCGTGGCGGATCGGGCTGCGGCGCTCCTGGAGGATCTCGAGCGGCGGCTCGGGGCGGTCCGGCTCGCCGTCGAAGGCGCCATCCGCCCCCGCGTGCTCGCGCTCGAGTGGCTGGATCCGCCCTTCATCGGCGGCCACTGGGTGCCGGAGATGATCGAGATCGCCGGCGGCGAGGACGTCCTCGGGGTCGCCGGGGCCAAGTCGCGCACCGCGGAATGGGACGAGCTGATCTCCTCACGCCCCGACGTCGTCGTTGCGATGCCGTGCGGCTGGAACGCGATGCGGGCCCGCACGGAGGTCGAGGGCCGCGCCGCGGAGATCACGGCGATCGGCGCGGACCGTATCTGGGCGGTGGATGCCGCGGCGTCCTTCTCACGGCCAGGACCCAGGCTGGTCGATGGCACGGAGCTGCTCGCCCACCTCCTGCACCCGGATAGGGTTCCGGCCCCGACCGGTGTCCCGTTCGAGCGGGTCGGAGAGACTGCATGGGCTTGAACTGGGCAGAGCACACCGTCGAGATCGCGGCGCCGATCAACACCTGCTTCGACGCGATCACCGACTACGAGACCTTCCCGAAATGGCAGGGGGTCGTCGTCGACACCGAGGTGCTCGATTGGGACGAGCAGGGCAGGGGGAAGCGCGTCCGCCTGGTCGTCGACGCCAAGGTCCGCAAGGTCGACTACACGCTCGACTACCGCTACGACCAGCCGGAGCGGATCGAATGGGACTTCGTGGAGGGCAACGGCATCAACGACGCCGATGGCCACTACCTGTTCGAGGACCTCGGCGGCGATCGGACCCGCGCGACCTACAGGTTCGGCCTCGAGGTCGGCATCCCGCTGCCGGGACCGGTCGCCCGCCGCGCGCACCGCTCGACCCTGAAGGCATCCGTTGAGGACTTGAAGCGCGAGGCCGAGCGGCGGGCGGCGTCGTCCACCAAGCCGAGGGAGGAAGCCCCAGCGACGGACCGCGAGCGAGAGCTCGCCGAGCAGGTCGGGATCAAGCGGCCCGAGCACAGGACGGCCCCTCCGCCCACGCCCGTGTCCGCAGACGACTGGGGCTCGGACGGAGCGCACTCGGTGGCCGAGCTGCCGGGGGCCCTGCTCGGAGAGACCGCCTCGCTCGGCCGCCGCGTCGCGCGGCGCGGGGTCCGCACGGCCCGGGAGGTCGGCGGCGGTGCCGCGGAAGCGGGTCTCGGGGCGGCGCGCCGGGCCACGAAGGCCGGGCGCGAGGTCGCCGGTGCAATGATCAGGCCGTGGACGAGGTGAGGTTCGAGCTCGCGCCCGCCGGCGAGGACTTTCCCAGCGATCTCCGGCAGATCAAGATCACGGTGAACGGGGTCGATTTCCCCGACCTCGTACGCGAGGCGGAGCTGCCCTCAGCCCGGCACGATGAGGAGGAGGAGATCGCCGGCAACTACATCGGCCTCGTCGCGGGGTACATGCGGATCGACCTGGCCGGCCAGTTTCTCGGCGGCCAGGGCACGCCGATGTTCGAGGGGAGCGACGAGAAGACCGCGCTGCTCGGCTGCGGCTGCGGCGACGTCGGCTGCTCGCCCCTGCTGGCCCGGGTGACGGTCACCGATGACACGGTCACCTGGGACGAGTTCGAGCAGCCCACGCGGCCAGATTGGGACTACGAGGGCTTCGGGCCCTTCGAGTTCGAGCGCGCCCAGTACGAGCGCGCCCTGATGGCGATCGACGACTAGAGCCGCGCTAGGCGACGGCCAAGGCGCCGGCGAACGTAGCGGCGAAGATCAGCAGGATCCCGGCGAGCTCGAGCCCGAAGCCGACACGACCGCTCATCTGGCGCTCGACGAACAGCACCAGCGCCGCGGCGACGAAGCCGCCGATCAGGCCGCCGATGTGCCCGCCCACCGAGATCCCCGAGATCGAGAAGGTGAGCACCAGGTTGAGGACGATGAAGAGCCCGAACTGTGAGGCGAGCTGCTCCACTCCGCGACCGCGCGCGATCACCACCACCGCGGCCATCAGCCCGAAGATCGCGCCGGAGGCGCCCACGGTCAGCGTGTTGGGGTCGACGATCAGCGCACCGAGCGAGCCGGCGATCAGCGAGACGAAGTAGATGCCGAGGAACCGGGGGGTGCCGATCCCGGGCTCCAGGATGCTGCCCGCGATGTAGAGGACGTACATGTTGAGCAGCAGGTGAAGGATGCCGGCGTGCAGGAAGCCGCCGGTGATCACGCGCCACCAGTCGCCGTTCGCGATGTCGGGGCCACGCAGCCCGGCGTCGTGGATCACGCTGCCGCCGCTGCTGAAGGAGCCCGTTCCGCCGCCCACGAGCTCGATCACGAAGACGATCACGTTGATCGCGATCAGCGCGATCGTGGCGGGCATCTTGCCGGCCGCTGGGCTGAACGCCCCCTGCCCCACCCGCACCTTCGTCGTCTGGCGGGCGCAATCCGGGCAGCGCATCCCGACGGGAGTGGAGGTCATGCAGTCCGGGCAGATCGGTCTGCCGCAATTCGAACAGGCGACGCCGGTCTCCCGATTCGGGTGCCGGTAGCACGTCTGGCGCTGCTGAGTCGAAGCCTCCATCTGACCGGAGGGTAATGACAGCCTGGCTTCGCCTCATATTCGGCGGCCACAACACCGCCGCCGGATCTACTCGACCGTCGCGCTGAGCAGAACGGGCGTCGTCGGCGCCCGCTCGCCGGGGTGGGGCTCGCGAGTCACCATCACCTTGGCGCCGGGGCTGAGCCGGCCGTCGATCGCCGTCATCGCCCTGCCGTGGGAGTCGGGAATGAAGTTGGAGGACGGCCGCACGCTCTGGCCCTGAGCGACCCATACCTGGTAGACCTCGCGGCCCCGCAGCTGCGCCAGGCCGTGCAGATCGAGCATCGAGGACCGCTCGCCGATCGCCAGCGTCCCGCCGATTCCCTGCTGCGCGACGACCGGCACCGACGGCTCCTCGGGAGCGCCGTTATCGCCGTTGCCGGCGAGCAGATAGCCCCCGACCGCGGCGGCGACGATGGCGAGCCCGACCGCGATCGCGGGACGGGCGAACAGCCCCCGCCAGCCGCGCCGGGAAGGATGCCGGGGCGTCTCGGGCTCCTCGGCCGGGCGCGCGACGTCCGACCGCACCTCGGCCAGCACCCGCTCGCGCAGCTTGGGGGGCGGCTCGAGCTGCTCGACCGACTCGCCGAGCACGCCGACCGCCGGCACCAGCGCCTCCAGCTGACGCGTGCAGCGAGCGCAGCTCGGCGCGTGGGCCTCGACCTCCCGCGCCCCGCCCGGATCGAGGGCTCCGAGCGCGAAGGCGACCAGATCATCCCTGTCGGGGTGCTCGCCGTTCACCAGCCCTCCGCCAGGGTCGCCCTGATCTTGTCCATGCCGAGCCGCATCCGGCCCTTCACCGTCCCCAGCGGCTCGTTCAGCATCTCGGCGATCTCGGAGTGGCTGAAGCCGCCGTAGTAGGCGAGCTCGATCACCCGGGATTGGTCCTCGGGAAGCTCCTTGATCGCCCCGCGAACCTCCCGCGCCGTCTCCCGTCGCGCCGCCTCGGTGTCCGTGAGCTCCTCCGCCGCACGCCTCTCGAGCAGCTCGTCGCCGCCGATGGCGAGCTTCGGCGAGCGACCGGACTCCTTCCGCAGCAGGTCGATCGCCCGGTTGCGGACGATTCCGAGCGTCCAGCCGCGCACGCTGCCGCGGGCGCGGTCGTAGCGGGCGCCGCTCCGCCAGATGGAGATCAGCGCCTCCTGGGTGACGTCCTCGGCCGCGGTGCGCCCGCCGACGATCCGATACGCCAGCGAGTACGCCGCACCGGCATGGCGGTCGTAGAAGACCTCGAAGGCGAGCGGGTCCTGACGCGCGATCAGCGGCATCAGGTCCTCGTCGGCGAGGCGCTGGAGCTCCGCCCGGCTCATCTCTCACCACCCGGGTGATCTACTTGAGGACCTCCCACGCATCTGGCTACGAGCGGAACGTCAAATCGGATCATGCAAGCCAAGGAGGTACGCATGGAGGAAGCAAGCCCGGCAAGGCTCTACTGCCTGTTGGTGGGCGCCGTGCTCGTCATAGCCGGAATCATCGGGTTCTTCTACGAGGCGAGCTTCGCATCGGGGGACTCGATCAGAAGCGCCGACGTGTTCGGCGTTCTCGCCGTGAACGGCTGGCACAACCTGGTCCACATTGCGATCGGGGCGCTGCTGCTGATCTGCGCCGGTGCGGCCGCCAGGGGAGCGTCCCTCTTCGTCGGCGTCCTCTACATCGTCCTCTGCGTCCTCGGCTTCATCGCGACGAGCAACAGCGGGATCGGCTTCATCGCCGAGCACGACACCCTGATCAAGCTCGTGCCGGTCAACAACGAGGACAACGTCCTGCACCTGATCCTCGGCGTCACCGGGGTGATCGCGTTCTACGCCTCGCGGCCCGTGAGCCGGGCGGCGCCGGCGACCTAGAGGGCCGCGTCCGCCGCGGACGGGCCGGTGGTCTTGCTGTTCCGCGGATTCGCGTCGCTATAGCGACCGAAACCGTTCACTCGACGACTAGGCGCTCGATTCCAATCGCAGACACGCCAGGTGACCGCCCCGACGAACGTCCCGGAGGACCCCCTATAGCGGTGGCTGCGGGACGTTCGCGGAAGGCCCCGGCCGGGCCCCCTTCATTGCCGCTTCCTATGCAAGCGGCGGTCTGAAATCACACCGGTAAAACGGTAAGGACTAGTCGAGGCGGTTCCGGACCTGGTCTCGGACCTGGTCCGCGATCTCCGAGACCTGGTCCGCGAGCCCGGAGAGGCGGTTGGAGCGCTTGCCCCCTCCTCGGCGTCTGAGCTCGACCAGCACGAGGCCGCCGGCAGCGACTCCGCCCGCGGCGATCGCTGCCGCCGGGCGGACCCAGTTCCGCGGATCGCGCAGCGAGCGCAGCTCGGACTCGGAGAGCTCCTCCGCCCAGGCGGAGAGCTCCTCGGCGGCGGCCTCGGTGACCGCGCTCAGCGTCTCCTCCACCCGGCCGGCGAAGTTCTCGGGCGGCTCGATCGGCCGGAGCGCGGATCGAAGCAGGGTCTCGACGTCTCGACTCGGCTCAGCTGCCATCGGCGCTCATCTCCTCCTCGAGCTGCTTGATCGCGCGGTGGATCAGCACCTTCGTCGCCCCGTCGGAACGACCCAATGCCCGGGCGATCTCGCGATTGTCCATGCCGAGCGCGAAGCGCATGATCAGCGCGTCGCGCCGGTCGTCGGGCAGGTGTTGGAGGTGCTCCATGACGCTCTTCAGCTCCTCGCGGCCCTCGACGATCCGCTCGGTGGGGTGAGGAGCGGCGATCGGCTCTGACTCCTCGAGCACCCGCTGCGGACGCCGGGCTCGGTCGCGGTGGTAGTTGGAGGCGAGGTTGTGGGCGATGCGGATGAGCCAGGGCCGCAGGGGCCGGCCGTTGGACTCCCGCCGCGCACGCTCGAAGTGGCGGTACGCCTGAAGGAAGGCCTGCTCGGTGACGTCCTCGGCGTCGTGATGATTGCCGACGCGGTAGTACGAGTACGAGTAGACGTCGCGAAGGTGGTCGCGATAGAGGCTCTCGAAGGCGCGGTCGAGCTCGGCCTTCGACTCCTCGGCGGTAGCCGAACCCTTCTCCGAGTCGGACACACAGCAAGCGTACTCGCGCGGAGGCGGCGTTCCCCCCTCACGCCGCCTGGCCTCCCGCGGCCGGCTCGCGCCGGAGCCGCTCGGCCTGCCTGACCCTGGCCATCCACTCGGCGGGCGAGATCTCACCCGCGATCAGGCCCGCGAGCCCGTCGAGCGCGGAGCTGCCCATACCGGAGTGGCGCACGGCGGCGGCGATCAGCGGCACCGAGTCGAGCGCCTCCGAGGCCTGGCCGATGATCCCCGGGATCTGGTCCGCCGGGGTGCCCCCTCCGAGCAGCTCGCCCGCGCGGCGGTTGCGGCTTCCCTCCGCCAGGATCGTGGCCGTCAGGTCGCCGACACCGGCGATCCCGGCGAAGGTCTCGTGCTCGGCGCCCCGGGCGCGGGCGTAGGCGACGCACTCCCGCCACACCTGGGCCGTGGCGATTCCGGCGGCGTTCATGCCCTGCGCCTGCGCCGCCGCGCCCGCGAGCGCGGCCGCGTTCTTGGCCGCCCCCGCGACCTCCACGCCGATCATGTCCTCGGAGCGCTCGCACACGAGCCCGGCCTCGTCGAAGACGCCGCCGAGCTGGTCGCGCAGATCCGGGTCACGGCTGCCGAGCACCAGCGCGGCGGTGCCCGAGACGGCCTCCCTCGCGTGCGCCGGTCCGCCGAGCGACGCGATCGCGCGGTGGCGGATCCGCTCGGAGACGTACTCGGAGGGCAGCGCCGCCATCGGGGCGACCATCCCCTTGCTGAGCAGCAGCACGGCGGTCCGCTGCCCGACCCTGTCCCCGATCGCGCCGACCGCCTGGGGCAGCGCGGCGGAGGGGACCGCCAGGCAGACCAGGTCGATGCCGGCCAGCTCGATGTCCGCGGCCCGCTTCACGGTCAGCGGCTCGGGCAGCGCGATCCCCGGGAGGTACTCCTCGTTCGTGCGGGTCTCGTTCATCTCGTCCGCCCGCTCGGCCGTGCGGGTGCCGAGCTGGACGTCGAGGCCGCCGCGGGCGAGGAGCACCGCGACCGCGGTCCCCCAGCTGCCGGCGCCGATCACCGCCGCCTTGCGGAGCGGCGGCAGCCCGCCGAGCCATTCCCACTGCAACTCGATCACGGGCCAGACCCGCGCGCCGACCGAGTTCGCCAGCGCCGGTGAGGGGTCCTCGGTCCGCGGGAAGGTGAGCGCGCGGCCCATGCGGACCCGCACCTTCTTCGGCCGGATCTTCCAGCCGCGACGGACCTGCTCGGTCCCGTGGACGGCCACGGGCAGCACGGCGGCTCCGGTCTCCAGCGCGAGACGGCCGAAGCCGCGCTTCGGCCGGGCCAGCGACCCGGTCCGGTGGCGCGTTCCCTCCGGGAAGATGCAGATCGCGCCCCCCCGCTCGAGCACCTCGCGGGAGGTGACCAGGGTCTGGTCGTCGGACTGGCCGCGGCGCACGGGATAGGCACCGAGGCGGTTGAGCAGCCAGCCCTGCCAGCGCTTCTCGAAGAGCTCGACCTTGGCGACGTAGTGGAGCGGGCGTCGCCAGGGCAACGAGGCGCCGATGACGAACGGGTCCAGGAAGCTGCGGTGGTTGGACGCCACGATCAGCGGGCCGGTCACCTTGCCGTGCTCGCGACCGATCCGCGCGAGCCGGAAGTAGAGAAGGAAGATCGGGACGAGGATGAGGCGCACGAGCAGATAGAGCGGGCGGTTCACGCCGTGCTCGCGCGTGAAGCGGTGGTAGCTGAGCAGTCTCTCCTCGTCCATGCCGGCGCCGGTTCCGTGCGGCAGTAACCGAAACCCCGCGCCCCCGGCCAGTTACAGGCGGGGTGCGCGCTTGTCAGAGCTACCAGGAGGACTCGAGGATCCCTGCGAGGTGAGAGCGCTCCACCTCGCCGGGCGTCATGCGCTCGAGCTCCGGCCGAGCCATCGCGACCTCGACCACCTCGTCCAGCCGGCCGCGGTCCGCGCCCAGCTCGCCGATCCGGCGCCGGCCGCCCAGCTCGTCGATCCGCTCCCCGATGGCCCGCGGCTCGGTGCCGAGCGCTTCCGCCAGGGCCTCGATCTGCTCGGGCGCCCGGCCGCGCATCTCCTCCATGGTCCGCGGCAGCAGCGCGGCGTAGGCCTCGGCGTGCGGGACGCCCAGGACCCTGACCGTGCTCTGGCCGAGCACGTGGTGGAGGGCGAAGCCGGCCCGGTCGACGGCGATCGCGCAGAGCATGGCGCCGAGGGCGAGGGCTCCGCGGTCCCGCCGCTCCGGCGGCTGATCGAGTGCGCCGGCGATCAGCTCGGCGCCGCGCAGGGCGGTCTCCCGGGACAGCGGATCGGCGAGCGGCGTGAACAGCGAGTCCGCCCCGTGAGCGAGCGCGTTCATCGCCGTGGCCCGGAGCTGCGGCTCAGGGGCGCTGGTCATCGCGTCTGCGTAGGCGATCACCAGTGCCGGCCTGGCGAACCCGGTGACCTCCGACTCGCGCCCCGCGGGCAGGCGGTGGAAGCCGGTGACCGGGGCGCCGGAGAGCGTGGTCGGGATCGCCGCCACCTCCGCGCCCGTGATCGAGGCGACGGCCTTCGCCGTGTCGATCACGCGGCCGCCGCCCAGCGCGACCAGCCGGTCCGAGCCGGCCTCGCCGACGAGCTCCGCGGCAGCCTTGTCGACCGGGATCGCCGGTGCGAGATGAACCCGCTCGGCGGCCGCGACCAGCCCGGCGTCCTCCGCGAGCGCCCGCTCGGTGGAGAGCAGCCCGAAGTCCTCCCACCCCTGGCGCCTCAGGGTCTCGACCGGCTCCGTGATCGGCCCGCCGTAGAGCAGGATGGCGCGCAGGTCATCCGAGTACTCGACCCACTGATCGGCGGACGGCGGCTTCAGATCACTCAGGGCCAAGAGCCCGGAGTGGGACTCGAACCCACAACCTGCGCATTACAAATGCGCTGCTCCACCAGTTGAGCTATCCGGGCGCTGCGAACAGGGTAGGCGCGGGCCCTGCGCGAAGTTGCGAGACTCAGCGCGTGCCCAAGACCTTCCGCGAAGCGATCGCCGATCCCGGCGCCGCGGCGGCCCGCGGCAAGTGGCTCGCCCGCGGCGCCTGGCTGCTCGCGGCAGCGGAGGTCGTCGTGGCCGTCCGCAATCACGTGTCCGACCGGCTGACGGCCAAGGAGCGCAAGCGGATGCTGGAGATCGTCCGCACCTCGAAGGGCCGTCCGTCGAATCTCTCCGACCGCGAGCGCAGGGAGCTCAAGGCGCTGCTCGGCAAGGTCGAGCCGGCCGATCTGGCCAAGAAGGTCGCGACGAGCCCGTTCGCGGGCCGGATGCGGCGCCGCTAGAAAGCAGACGGCCGCCCCTTTCGGGAGCGGCCGCCTGGGCTGCCGTGTCCTTCATGAAACGGGTTGCTCCTCGGCTTCGCCTGCGGAGCACCCTCGCCTCAAGAACTAGATCTTCACCGCGCGCGAGTCGAGGTGGATTCCCACCTTGCGCTTGACGCGCTGAAGCGCGTTGTCGACGGTCTTCGTGTCGCACTCGAGCCGCTCGCCGATCACCTCGTAGGAGTGCCCGTCCAGGTAGAGCGCGAGCACGTGGCTCTCGAGCTCGGACAGCACGCTGGTGAGGCAGGCGACGAGGCTCTCGAGCTCCTCGCTCGAGATCACCTGGTTCGCCGGGTCGCG
>DATBHQ010000220.1:0-6459 GCA_036557385.1 Solirubrobacterales bacterium
GACTCGATCTCAGACGACTTCGCCAAGGCGGAGACGCTGTCGATCCCGATCACGCTGCTGATCCTGGTGGTCGCGTTCGGGGCCCTGGTGGCCGCCGGCATCCCGGTGATCCTGGCGATCTCGGCGGTGATGGCGGCGATCGGGCTGGTCTCGATTCCGAGCCAGATCTTCCCGGTCGACGACGCGATCGGCTCGGTGATCCTGCTGATCGGGATGGCCGTCGGCGTGGACTACTCGCTCTTCTACCTCCGCCGCGAGCGTGAGGAGCGGGCCCGAGGGCGCAGTCCGCGTGAGGCGATCGACGCCGCCGCGGCGACCTCGGGACGCGCCGTCCTGGTCTCCGGCCTGACGGTGATCGCCGCGATGGCCGGAATGGCTCTGGGCGGCAGCAGCGTCTTCCTCTCCTTCGGGATCGGGACGCTGCTCGTGGTCGCGGTCGCGCTGCTCGGTTCGCTGACCGTCCTGCCGGCGCTTATGTCGCTGCTCGGCGACAAGATGGAGAAGGGGCGGATCCCGTTCCTCTCTCGCCGCCGCCGGGCGGGCGAGTCACGTGCCTGGAGCGCGGTCGTCCGGACGGTGATGCGCCGCCCGGCCATCGCGATCCTCGTCGCCGGAGGCGCGCTCGTCGCGCTGGCGATCCCGGCGTTCGGGATGAACGTGAAGACCACCGGGCTGGAGGAGTTCCCGAAGGGCTTCTCGACGATTCAGACCTACGAGAAGATCCAGGACCTCTATCCGTCGGAGCACCCGTCGGCTGATCTCGTCGTGCAGGCCGACAATGTCAGATCGCCGGCGGTCATCGGTGCGATCGACGAGGTCGGGTCGAAGGCCAGGTCCGAGGGCGCCGCGATCGGCGCGCCCGAGGTCCGGGTCAACCGGGATGCGACGGTGGCGTCGGTTTCGCTGCCGCTGGCCGGCGATGGCGAGAACGCGAAGTCGAAGCACGCGCTCGCCGAGCTGCGCGACTCCCTGATCCCGGCCGCGTTCGATGGCACCGGTGCGAAGGTCGACGTCGGCGGCGACGTGGCCTCGAACGTCGACTGGCAGGACTCGATGAAGTCCCACCTGCCGCTCGTGTTCGGGTTCGTGTTGGCGCTGTCGTTCCTGTTGCTGCTGGTGACGTTCAGGTCGATCGTGATCCCGTTCACCTCGATCGCGCTGAACATGCTCTCGGTGGGCGCCGCTTACGGCCTGCTCGTCCTGGTCTTCCAGCACGGGTTCGCCCAGGGCCTGCTCGGGGCGCACAGCGACGGCATCACCAGCTGGCTGCCGCTGTTCCTGTTCGTGGTCCTGTTCGGACTGTCGATGGACTACCACGTGTTCATCCTCAGCCGGATCAAGGAGCTGGTGGACCGCGGCACGCCGACCGAGCAGGCGATCGAGCGCGGCATCGGCTCGACCGCGGGCACGGTGACGAGCGCGGCGATCGTGATGGTGGCGGTGTTCTCCATCTTCGCGACGCTGAGCTTCATCGAGTTCAAGCAGATGGGCGTGGGCCTGGCGGCGGCGGTCCTGATCGACGCCACCCTGATCCGCGGCGTCCTGCTGCCGGCGACGATGAAGCTGCTCGGCGAGCGGAACTGGTACCTGCCGAGCTGGCTCGAGTGGCTGCCCAAGCGCCGTGGTCAGGATCGACGGCGTGAGCGGGCTCCGCGGGCGGCTCCCGAGCCGGCGCGGGCGTAGCCCCAAAGGCGAGTTGTCGCGGGCCCGGCGCAAGCCGGGCCCGCGGCCTGCTTATGCTGACGGGAGTGAGGATTGGAATCGTCGGAGCGGGGCGGATCGGGGGCAACTGCGCCACCCAGTTCGCCAAGGGCGGCCATGAGGTCAAGCTGAGCGGCCGCGACCCGGCGAAGCTCGAGCCGCTGGCGGCCGAGATCGGAGACCTGGCCAGCGTCGGCACGCCCGCGGAAGCGGGCGAGTTCGGCGAGGCGGTGCTGTTCGCGGTCCCCTGGGACGCCTTCGACGACTCGGTCAAGTCCGCGGGCGACCTGAACGGCAAGATCGTGATCGACACGACCAACCAGTTCGGCAGCTCGGAGATGCCGGCCGAGGGCCAGACCGCGGCCAGCCTCCACGCCGCCCGGATGGAGCGCGCCCGCTACACGAAGAGCTTCAACACGCTGACCGCGGCGTTCCAGGCGGAGGCCGCCTTCAGGCCCGAGGAGGAGCGCATCGTCCAGTGGGTCTGCGGCGACGACGTCGCGGCGAAGCAGGTCGTCATGGGGCTGATCGAGGACGCCGGCTACGCGCCCATCGATCTCGGCCGCAACGAGGATGCCGCGGTCATGGAGATGCCGCGGCGGCCCGGCGCCGTCTACGGCGAGGAGTACCACCTTCCGGATGCCGAGAAGGTGGTTGAGGCCGTCCAGGCAGGCCGAGAGACTCCACCGACCCCGAGCTACCCGTGAGCACCGAGGCCATCGCGCGGGACCTCTGTCTTGCGCCGGAGCGGTCGGGCGGCTCGGTCTACGGCGGGCGCTACCGGAAGCTCTTCGAGTCGCTCCCGGCCCTGGACGCGGCGGACGAGGAACTGCACGCACTCGGCAGCCCAGGCGGGATCTGCGACGACGATTCGGACCGGTCGACCGACGGCGAGATGGCGGCCGGCTGGCCGTTCTTCGGCCAGTTCATCGCGCACGACATCACCGCCGACCGCTCGCCGCTCGGGCATCACGCGGACCCCGACCGGATCAAGAACTTCCGGACCCCGCGGGCGAACCTCGAGTGCGTGTACGCGGCCGGCCCGACCGGATCGCCGTACCTCTTCCAGAAGGACGATCCGGCGAAGCTTCTGCTCGGCGAGGGCGGTCACGACGTGCCCCGCAACCACGAGGGGATCGCGCTGGTCGGGGACCAGCGCAACGACACGCACCTGTTCGTCAGCCAGCTGCAGGTCGGCTTCATCAGGACCCACAACCTGATCGTCGATCGGCTGCGCGAGGACGGGGTGGAGGAGTCCGAGGTCTTCGAGGACGCGCGGCGAGCCACGAGCTGGCACTACCAGTGGGTGATCCTCAGAGACTTCCTGCCACAGCTGATCGGGGCGGAAATGATGAGCGAGCTGCTGGATGACGGCGCGGAGGTTTTCCGGCCGGGGGAGGACCCCTTCATCCCCTTCGAGTTCGCCGACGCCGCGTACCGCTACGGCCACAGCCAGGTGCGCGATGCCTACCGCGTCAACCGGGAATTCGGGCCAGTGTCCGTCTTCCCGGACCTGATGGGCTTCGGCGCGGTCCCGGTCGCTCACGCCATCGACTGGAGCATGCAGTTCGACGTTCTCGGCCACGAGCCCGCGCAGCGATCGAAGAAGATCGACGGGAAGCTCGCCCGGTCGCTGATCTCGCTCCCGCGTCAGATCAGCGGCGAGGACGAGGGCTCAGCCTATTCGTCGCTGGCGAATCGCGACCTGCAGCGCGGCCAGGCGGTCGGCCTGCCCTCCGGCGAGGCGGTTGCCCGCGAGCTCGGGGTGGAGCTGCTCACACGCGATCAGGTCGGCCTCGCCGAGGCGGGATGGGAGCAGGAGACGCCGCTTTGGCTCTACGTGCTGAAGGAGTCCGAGGTGCTGGAGGACGGAGACCGTCTCGGTCCCGTGGGCGGGCGGATCGTCGGCGAGGTCCTGCTCGGGATCATCGACGCCGATCCGGAGTCATTTCGCTCCGTCGACCCGACCTGGCGGCCGACCCTGGCGTCGCACGAGGAGGGCATCTTCGGGATCGGCGACCTGCTGCTGCCCCCGACATAGACCCACCGGGCCGCTAGTCCGCGGACCGGCGCCTTCCGGGCCGCCAGAGGCTGACGAGGCCGGCCACCAGCGTCACCAGGAAGATGTTGCCGATCAGCATCTCCAGCCCCGCGAACAGCTTCCCCGGCTGCCCGGCGGGCACCAGGTTTCCGTAGCCGGTCGTCGTCAGCGTGTAGAAGCTGAAGAGCAGCGTGTCGCCGTCGTGAACCGTCGTCCCCTCGCCGAAGAACGGGGATCCCTGAATCCGATCGATGGCGCCGTACAGGAAAGTGAACAGCAGCCCGAGGATGACGTAGACGCTGATCGCGCCGAGGATCGTGCGAAAGCCGACCTCGGCGGAGTTCACCACCGTACGCAGCACAGCCCCCGCGGCGGCGAGCAACAGCAGGGCCGTGATCAGACCGCTGACGGCGAGCAACCCGCGCCAGTCGAATGACGCGGAGATGACCGCGCAGATCACGGACACGGCCGCCAGCACGGCGGCGACGCGCACGACGACGAGCCGGGCATTGGCGCTGCCCAATGCCACCACCCCCGCGGTGCTCGCGATCAGGGTGGTGAAGACATTGCCCCAGCCGTGCGGGGGGGTCAGCGAGCCCAGGACATAGGTGCCGATCAGCAGGAGCAGGACAAGGCCGTACGCGTCCCCGACTCGCGCCACGAACGGCCCCCAGCGCTCACCGCTGTGACGTGACATGCCCAGGCGATTGCCGCTCGCGTCCGCACGCGGTTCCGGAGCCACTTCCGTCGATTCGGGCCTCCGGGCGGGATTCCTGCCGAGTGCGCTACGTGGGTGCCTTGGCCGCCTCGGGCTCCGCGTCCTCCTTCGCGAACTCCGCGAGCATCCGCCTCTCCTCCTGGTTCTTCGGGAACAGGAAGAAGACGATCACGGCGCCGACCACGACGGCGATGATCCCGGCCAGATACGCCCATTGATCGCCCTGGAGGAATGAGGTCTTCGCCGCGGCGACGATGTTGTCCTGAATCGACGGCGAGAACTGCTTTGCGGTATCGGTCGCGCTGGAGAACGACTTCGTCAGCTCGCTCTGGACGTCATCCGAGACGTTCTTGCCCGAGCCGGCGATCGCGGCTGAGGCCGCGGCGGCATAGCCGGCGGTCAGGAACGCTCCCATGATCGATTGCAGGATCGCTCCGCCGAGGTCGCGCTGCAGATCGGCCGTTCCCGACGCCATCCCCGCCCGCGTCACCGGGACGGATCCCGTCAGCGAGTGGGACGCCGGGGTGCCGGCCAGGCCGACCCCGATCCCGACGAGTGCGTAGCCCAGGCCGACCTTCCAATACTGGATGCCCTGCTTCCAGAGCAGCAGCATTGCCAGGAAGCCCAGCAGCACGAAGAGGTAGCCGAGCAGCAGCGTCATTCGAGCCCCTGCGGATTCCACGAGCTTGGCCGAGCGGGGGGCCACCAGGACCATGCAGACCGCGGCGGGCAGGATCGCGGCTCCCGCGCCGATCGTCGAGTACCCGAGCACGTTCTGGAGGAACTGCTGCCCGATGTACATCGTCCCCATCAGCGAGCCGAAGACGATGATTCCCGCCACGGCGGCGACCCAGAACGTCCGTCGCGCCGCCACATGGAGGTCGTAAAGCGGATTGCGCGCCCGGCGCTCCCGCAGGAGGAAGGCGATCAGCGCCGCCGCGCTGATCGCGAACAGCCCGATCGCGACGGATCCCTTGCCCGGGACCACCACGAGGTTGATGGCGAGGATGAAGGCGCCCACCAAGAAGATCGTGAGAACGCCACCGGGGTGGTCGACCGGCTCGCTGGTCTCGTTGATGTGGGCCGGGATGAACCTGACCGCCATCAGCAGGGCCAGCACGGCGAAGGGCAGGGTCAGCAGGAAGGGGGACCCCCATGAGAACTTCTCGAGGAGCAGGCCGGCACACAGCGGCCCGAGCGCCGTCAGGGCGCCGCCCGTCGCTGCCCAGAGGGCGATCGACTTGGTGCGCGCCGGGCCCGACCAGAGCGCGGTGATCAGCGCCAGGGTGGTCGGATAGGCCATCCCCGCGGCGAGCCCGCCCAGGATCCGAGCGCCGAAGAGCACGCCGATGGACGGGGCGAAGGCGGCGATCAGGTCCGCCGGGATCGTCACCGCCATCCCGACGAGCAGGATGCCCTTGCGCCCGTAGCGATCGCCGACCGCTCCGAAGTAGAGGACGGAGCACGCCAGCCCGAGCGAATACGCGACGGCGACGAGGTTGAGATCCGTCTGCGAGGCGTCGAAATGCTGCCCGATGTCCGGCAGCGCCACGTTGGCGACCGCTAGACCCAGGTTGGCGACCGTGGCGACGGCGATCAGGGACGCGAGAACCCAGCCGGCTCGCTGGGGCGCGGTCGAGTTATCGGAGCCGGGCGCTACCGGATCCCGGGTCGGATCTTCTGCGGTTGCCATTCGGACGCTTCCAGGTCGAGGCGTGACTTGCGCGCCGGAGCCTATGCCCTACTAGGATTTTCTGACGATGAGCGCTGGGCAGGAGAACGAGGACCTCGCCGCCAAGGCGGCCGACGCCGTCCGTCAGGTGATCGCCGAGGCGCGGGAGCGCGCCACCGACATCGTCCGCGACGCCGAGGCGAAGGCCGCGAGCGTTCGCGAGCAGGCCGAAGCGGAGGCCGCGCAGATACGCGAGCGGGCCGAAGGAGATGCCCGCGCGCAGATCGAGGCCGCCAAGCGCGCGCTTGACGAGCTCGGTGGGACTCT
>DATBHQ010000221.1:0-3389 GCA_036557385.1 Solirubrobacterales bacterium
GCCGATGCGGATGGCAACGGGATGTTCGTCTGGGACATCGGGCCGAAGCGCGACAACCCCATGGACCCCGCTCATCCGCTGGGGACCGATCCCGCGCCGATCACCAACACGGCTCCGGACGACTCCTTCGGGACCGATCCCCACGACACGGTGATCAACACCTCGCCCCTGATCCGCGCGCAGATCGCGGAGTTCCTGACGCCGGACGGTCAGATCACCGACCCGTGCGGTCCGGATCCCTGCTACGCGGCCGGCTGGACCGGCCCGCCCTAAGCCGAGGCCCTCCCGATCAGCGCGCGGCGGCCGCGGCGATCCGCTCGGCCGCTCCGGTGATCGACTCCACGCTGCTCGCGTAGGCGAGGGTGGCGAAGCCGAATGACGCCTCGTCCTGCGGAGCGAGGGCGATCTCACCGGCGATCACGTGGCACGGGACCCTCGCCGCCCGGCAGCGCCGCGCGATCTCGCCGGTGAGCTTGCCCTCGCGGCTCTGCGTATCGAGGCGCCCCTCGCCGGTGATCACGGCGTCCGCGTCGTCCAGCCGGCGGTCGAAGCCGACCACGCCCAGCACGAACGCCGCGCCGGGGACCAGGTGCCCACCGAATGCCGCCCAGAGCCCGCCGGACAGCCCGCCGGCCGCCCCCGTCATCCTGCGACCTCGCGGGTCGCGCGGAAGCGCCCCGGCCTCCGCGACCAGGCGGGAGGTCAATCGCTCGACCTGCTCGGCCGAGGCCCCCTTCTGCGGGGCGAACACCTCCGCCGCGCGCTCGAAGGGAACGGAGGTGTCGCAGAGGACCTCGAGCCGCGCCTCGCCGAGGCCGCCGGCGGACTCGATCGCATCGATCGCTCCCCGCCCGCCGTCCGTTGTGGCGGTGCCCCCCGCTGCCACCAGGATCCTCCGGGCGCCGGCCGCCGCTGCGGCGGCGATCAGCTCGCCCGTTCCCGCGCTCGAGGCCCGCTCGGGATCGCGCTCGTCTTCGGCGATCAGGCTGAGCCCGGAGGCGGCGGCGACCTCGACGACCGCCTCGCTGCCGTCCCGCACCAGCGCGTAGCTCGCCTCGATCCGGCGGCCGAGCGCGTCCTGGGCCTGCGCCGACCGGCGCTCGCCCCCCAGGGCGTCGAGCAGCACCTCGGCCGTGCCCTCACCGCCGTCCGCGGCCGGGCAGCGGTCGGCGATTCCCCCGGCGTTCTCCACCCCCTGGCCGATCGACTCCGCCACCTCGCGGGCACTGAACGTGCCCTTGAACGAGTCAGGGGCGACCAGAAACCTAGGCGTAGAGGGCGTCGACTTCCTTCTCGTACTTCTCGGAGACCACGTTGCGCTTCACCTTCAGCGTCGGCGTCAGCTCGCCGGTCTCCTGCGAGAGGTCGTGGGGGAGGATCTCGAACTTCTTCACCTGCTCGACTCGCGCGAACTTCTCGTTGACCTCGTCGAGGTGCTCGGAGATCAGCTCCCTCATCCCCTCGTGGTGGGCGAGCGCGGCCGAGTCGGCGGGCCAGCCCCTCTCCTCGGCGAGCTTCGCGCACTCCTCCATGTCGAGCGTGATCAGGGCGATCAGGTAGGGACGCCGGTCGCCGATCACCACGCACTGCGACACGTAGGGACTCTGCTTGATCTCGGCCTCGAGGTTGGCGGGGGTGATGTTCTTGCCGCCCGCGGTGATGATGATGTCCTTCTTGCGGCCGGTGATCGAGAGGTAGCCGTCCGCGTCCAGCTCGCCGATGTCGCCGGTGTGGAGCCAGCCGTCGTCGAGGGTCTCGCGGGTCGCCTCCTCGTTCTTGTAGTAGCCCTG
The DNA here is from genome assembly GCA_036557385.1 of Solirubrobacterales bacterium. Taxonomy (GTDB): domain Bacteria; phylum Actinomycetota; class Thermoleophilia; order Solirubrobacterales; family 70-9; genus DASUPK01. Next base: position 1,791 of record DATBHQ010000221.1, read on the forward strand.
GAAGACGTTGGGCCCGCGGACCAGGATCTCGCCGTCCTCGGCGATCTTGATCTCGCAGCCGGCGAACGCCCTGCCGACCTTGCCGAACTTGAAGGCGTCCGGCCGCGCCACGGTGGCCGCGGTGGAGGTCTCGGTCATGCCCCAGCCCTCGAGGATGAGCACGCCCGCCGCGTCGAAGAAGCGGAGTATCTCGGGGTTGATCGGGGCGGCCCCGGTGACGCAGTTCTTGATCCTGCCGCCGAACAGGGCGCGGACCTTGGAGAGGACCTGCTTGTCGGCCACCTCGTACTGCTTGCGCAGGAGGAAGCCGACCGGCTTCCCGGCCCGCTCTCGGTCGCGAACCTTCTTGCCGACGCCGATCGCCCAGTTGAAGACGAGCTTCTTGAGGCCGCCGGACTTCTCCACCTCGCTGGTGGCGGCCGTGTAGATCTTCTCGAAGATGCGCGGGACCGAGGGGAAGTAGTCCGGCTTCACCTCGGCGAGATTCGGGATGATCTTCAGCGGGTCCCGCTCCCAGTAGGCGATGTTGCCGCCCAGGTCGAAGCTGAGCAGCTGGATCAGCAGAGCGAAGGAGTGGGCCAGGGGGAGGAAGAGGTAGGTCGTCGTGTTCTGGTCCAAAACGCTCTCCTCGAGCGCCATCGAGACCATCGACCGGTAGTTGCCGTGCGAGATGACGCAGCCCTTGGGCGGGCCGGTCGTCCCCGACGTGTAGATGAAGGTGCAGATGTCGTCGGGCGTCACCGACTGCCAGCGCTGTTCCCACTCCGAGTCCGAGCGACCCGAGCCGACCTCGACCAGCTCGTCCATCGAGACGGCGCCGCCGGAGCCCTCCATGCGGATCACGTGCTCGAGTTTCGGCACCCGGTCGCGGATCGCGTCGATCTTCGCCAGCTGCTCGGAGTCCTCGACGATCACGGCCTTCGCGTCCGAGTTGTCCAGCACGTACTGGCACTCCTCGGGCGAGTTGGTCTGGTAGATCGGCACTACCACGGCGCCGACGCTGAGCGCGGCGAAGTCGAAGTAGGTCCACTCCGGCCGCGTATTGGCCAGGATCGAGACCTTGTCGCCCTTCTCGATCCCGAGTTCGATCAGGCCGAGCGCGAGCCGGCGGACGATGTCCCCGACCTCGCGGTAGGTCTTCGAGACCCACTGGCCGGAGGAATCCTTGTAGGTGACCGCCGGCAGATCCGCGTGGTGCTCGGCGGCCAGCGGCGCCAGGTCCGCGACGGTCTTGCTGTGGGTGCTCGACTCGGAGGGCGAGGGCGCCGGGGCAGCGGTGGCGGTCTCCATCACCACCGGAGTCTATTGGGAGACTGGCTGGGCAGCCAGTCTCGGATGGCTGCTACGCGGTGGCCTTCCGCTCCTGTGCCCGGAACGCCCGCAGCGACGACTCGAAGAGGGTCTTGTCGATCCGGCCCTTGAGGACCGGCACGTTCATCTCGATGCACTTCACGAGGACATCGCGACGCTTCATGTGCATCTCCTCGGCGAGCTCGGTGGGCGTCAGGTGAACGGACATGTAGCCACTCCTCTCCTCGTGATCGCCGGAAAAGCCAGGAGAGCATGTATATCGCTTCACGGCGACGTGTCAATGTTTTC